>VGGW01000217.1 GCA_016868395.1 Bacteroidota bacterium
CCAGAGCAAGTGATGATGACCCTTCAGGTATAGCCACCTACTCGCAAGCCGGAGCCTAATTTGGGCTGGCAACCTTATGGACTGCCCTTATTACCTTTCCGTTGATGGCTGCTGTTCAGGAAATGTGTGCCAGAATTGGCATGGTGACTTCAAAAGGTTTAACCGGCACATTAAAGGATCATTATTCAAAGCCGGTATTGTATCTGATGCTGTTGTTTAGTTTTCCTGCGATTGTCATGAATATCGGGGCTAATATTGCCGGTATGGGTGCTGTGGGGAATCTACTTTTTCCAGATGTGAATGCAGGATTTTTTAGTGTGGGCTTTACCTTAATCCTGATGTTTATATTTATTTATCTGCCTTACCGCAAGTTTGCCTCATTACTTAAATATCTTTGCGTAGTGCTCCTTGTGTATATACTGGTTCCTTTTTTGTACAAACAGGATCTCCTAGCAATTTTAAAGGGAGCATTGATCCCAAATATCAAATTTAGCAAAGAATTTATTGCTGTTTTAGTAGCCATTTTAGGTACCACAATTTCTCCTTATTTATTTTTCTGGCAGGCCACCATGGTTGCAGAGGATAAAAATTTGAAAAGAAAAAAAATCATTGTCGACAAAAAAATTCTTGACGACTTAAAACAGGATGTCGATTTTGGAATGCTGTTCTCAAATGTGATCATGTTTTTTATAATCCTGACTTCCGGAACCGTTTTGTTTAACGCTGGAATTTATAAAATTGAAACGGTAGAACAGGCAGCCTTAGCGCTAAAACCTTTAGCCGGGAATTCAGCATATCTTTTATTTGCTATTGGAGTCATCGGTACCGGTTTACTCTCAATTCCTGTCCTTTGCGGTTGTTTATCCTATATAGTTAGCGAAACTTTTGGATGGGAAAAAGGCCTTAACAAGAAGTTTCATCAAGCAAAGGCATTTTATTCCATCACGATTATCACGCTTTTCTTCGGTTTATTGATGAATTACGTTAGAATTTCCCCTATACAGGCTCTGCTATGGTCTGCCATACTGTATGGAATTACAGCACCTGTTCTTATCTTAATTATCTTGAATATCGGCAACAATAAACAGGTGATGGGAGTGTTTACCAATAGTAAAAAATCTAATTTCCTTGGTTATACTGCTTTCGCTTTGATGTCTATTGTCGCCTTGACACTGATCTATTTGGAGTTGTTCAGCAAATAAAACATTGGTTTTGTTCTAATTTTTATATTAATTAGTGCAAGATATGAGTGTATAAATATTTATTAATCTTTCCGAATGAACTATAAACAGTACGCAGAAAAATATAAAGACAATCTCTTGAAGGATGTCATTCCTTTTTGGCTCAAAAATTCGCGAGATAAAGAGTTTGGAGGCTTCTTTACCTGTTTAGATAGGGCTGGCAATGTTTTTGATACGGATAAATTCGCATGGCTTCAGTTTAGGCAAATCTGGTGTTTTAGCATGCTGTATAACCAGGTTGAACAGAAAAAGGAATGGTTGGATTTTGCAATTCAGGGTGCTGAATTCATGAAAAAGCATGGCAAAGACCAGGAAGGGAATTTTTATTTCTCGCTGACCAGAGAGGGAAAACCCTTGGTGCAACCCTATAATATTTTTTCTGATTGTTTTGCCGCGATGGCATTCGCACAGCTTTACAAGGCGACCGGGACAGAGGAATATGCAAATCTTGCTGTTCATACTTTCAATAATATTCTCCGAAGAAGAAATGATCCAAAAGGTAAATACAACAAGGCCTATCCCGGGACTCGCCCTTTACAAGGTTTTTCTCTTCCCATGATTCTCTGTAACCTGGTTCTGGAACTGGAGCATCTATTGGAACCCGCTTTAATTGAAAGGACGATTGATGAGGGTATCCATTCGGTCATGGAGGTCTTTTATCAAGAAGATCTCGGAATTATTCTGGAAAATGTGAATCCGGATGGATCCTTTTCCGATTCATTTGAGGGCCGGCTGGTAAATCCGGGTCATGGCCTGGAATCCATGTGGTTTATCATGGATATTGCAGAGCAAAGGAAGGATCAGGCGCTCATCAAAAAGGCAGTTGACATCAGTATTAATATTCTTGAGTATGGCTGGGATCCTCAACATGAAGGTATTTTGTACTTTATGGATGTTAAGGGGCATCCGCCACAACAACTGGAATGGGATCAAAAACTCTGGTGGGTACACATGGAAACCTTAATCACCTTATTAAAGGGTTACCATCATACCGGCGATCAGCGATGCTGGAATTGGTTTGAAAAGGTACATCAATATACCTGGGCTCATTTTCCGGACACAAGTATGGGGGAGTGGTACGGTTATTTGAATCGTCAAGGAGAAGTTTTACTTCCTTTAAAAGGTGGTAAATGGAAGGGATGTTTCCATGTTCCAAGAGGTTTATACCAATGCTGGAAGACACTGGAAAAGATTGACGCAAAGTATTCTGAATAACACCAATTCATAACTTAAAGCTAAAAGCTTAAACATAATGATTTAAAAAACTTAATAGATTATGCCAAATATACCTTTACATAACACAGTAGTTTCCGATCAGGAAAATTCGGGACAAAACTATATGCCTGCTCTTATCTCCCTGGCAGTTTTGTATTTCATGAATGGTTTCATTACCTGTTTAAATGATACCCTTGTCCCGTTTTTTAAGGAGGGCTTTACCCTGAGCTATGCCGATTCCTCACTGGTGCAGTTTTATTTTTTCCTCACCTATGGGTTAATGTCATTTCCTGCGGGTATGATTGTAGAAAAGATTGGTTATAAGAATGGTATGGTACTTGGTTTTGCCATAGCTGCGATTGGAGCCTTGCTGTTTTATCCTGCCGCTGATATGCACCTTTACTATTTATTTTTGGCAGCTCTGTTCTTCTTGGCTATCGGTATCGTAGTATTGCAGGTGGCTTCAAATCCTTATATAACGGCTCTTGGCCCCTCAAAAACAGCATCTTCCCGTTTGACTTTGATTCAGGCAGTAGGTTCAATCGGCACAACAGTGGCACCAATTTTTGGTGCACATTACATCTTGTCGAAGTTACAGGAATCTGGAACATCAAGTGATGCGGTCAAGTATCCCTATCTTGGCATTGCTGCCCTTTTGATTATTATCGCATTTATTGTTTATACTCTTAATCTTCCTAAAATCGGTACCGGCTCCGGTAATACTCAAAGGAATAATAGCGATAGAGTTAGTATCTTTTCCTTCCGAAATCTAAATTTCGGAGCCTGGGCCATATTCGCATATGTTGGAGCCGAGGTGTCAATTGGAACATTCCTGACGAATTATATTGCAGATACCCGTGGTGTTGGGGTTGAGGATGCAAATTCTTATGTCTCTTATTATTGGGGAGGAATGCTTGCTGGTCGTTTGATTGGCTCTTATTTACTTAAAACTATCAGACCTTCAATTATTCTTACTATTTGTGCTGCTGCTGCAATTCTGCTGATCGTTCTTTCAGTAAGTACTTCAGGAACCTTCGCGATTTGGTCGATGATTGGAGTAGGACTCTTCAATTCAGTTATGTTTGCCATTATCTTTTCGCTTTCAGTTCAGGGTCTGGGTAATTATACCACCAAAGCTTCGGGTATTTTATCAACTGCCATTGTAGGTGGAGCTATTGTATCCTTTTCTCAGGGTTATGTTAAAGATCATTCAACGTGGGCAGTTGCATTCATGATTCCTGTCCTTTGCTATTTATACATTGTATTTTTTGGGGTTAACGGCTATAAATCAAAAGCTGAAATTTTATGAAAAGAAGGAATTTTATAGGTCTGACAGGACTTGGGGCAACAGGATTGGCTTCAGGAGCACTATCAGCCTTTCCAACAGATGTCTTTGCCAGTAATTTACGGAAGAATTTAAATGCGTCTGAACTGAGTGCAACTTTAGTTATTGCCGGTGGCGGTATAGGGGGCTGTGCAGCCGCATTAGCCGCTCTGCGCAATGGACTGGATGTAATCATGACTGAAGAGACCGATTGGATTGGGGGACAATTGACTTCCCAGGGTGTACCACCGGATGAACACAGCTGGATTGAAAGCCATGGAGCACCTCAGTCTTACCGTAATTATAGAAATGCTGTTCGAGATTATTATAAAAAGAATTATCCGATTACTTCAGCAGCCAAGCTCCGTCAGTATCTCAATCCGGGTAATGCAGTAGTTTCGGCTCTTTGCCATGAGCCAAGGGTATCCCTTGCTGTTTTGCATGAGATGCTGGCACCTTACATCAGTTCAGGAAAGTTGACTTTACTGACAGAGCATAAGGTCAGCTCAGCCGAATATTCAGGGAATAGGGTGAA
>VGGW01000218.1 GCA_016868395.1 Bacteroidota bacterium
ACAGTTTAACGCTGTTAGAAGTCTTAGAGATACTCGAAAAAAGTAATATACATTTTAGTTTAGAAGGGAAGGAGGTTATTGTGATGCCTTAATATCCAAAAGATAAATGGGCTAAACAAAAAACCAAAAGCGTTGGCCCGCTCCTGGTAGAAGTTTGGAACCCAAATAATTAATTGCTTCAATTTCTGATCACTAAACATACAAATTTATGAATTTATTTACTAAAAATGAAGGCTATAAGGGTTTAGACTCACGTTTAAACTCAAGGCCAGAGATAATAGGTGGAATTCAACTCCTAACATATGCAAATTCACAATCGGTTATTTTTGATAAAATACTCCGTGTTATGAAACTGACATTCATTCTCCTTGTGGTTTTTCTATTAAACGCAAGTGCTGAAGGGTTCTCACAGAATGTGACCTATAGCGGTCAAAATGTCTCACTTGAAACTGTATTTACAGTTATCAAAAAACAAACCGGTTATGGCTTCTTTTTTCAAGAAGAGTTATTCGCTATGGCGAAACCGGTTACAATTAATGCCTCAAATGAAGACCTATCTAAGGTGCTTACGAATGTTTTTAAAGATCAGCCCCTTGAATTTAGTATTAAAAACAAAACCATACTTGTTTCTAAGAAATCGATAGCTTCTACTGAGTTAAAACCAATTGGAGGATTAAGTCCCACTTCCGCTCTCGGAAATAATGTACAAAAGGACATCGTAGTGAAAGGTGTGGTTTCCGATGCTAAGGGTGAGACCCTGCCGGGTGTCAGCATTAAGTTAAAAGGCAGTAACGTAGGTGCTACCACTGACCTTGATGGAAAGTTTTCCATTACTATCCCGGATGGAAATGGTATTCTAGTATTTTCATTTATCGGCTTTACAACTCAGGAAGTTGCTGTAAATCAGCGAACTTCAATTAATGTAAAGTTAGAAACTGCTAATACTGCACTTAATGAAGTGGTAGTTACAGCTTTAGGTATCAAAAGACAATCTAAAAGCTTAGGATACGCCACCACAAATGTTTCATCAGAAGAGTTGACCGTAAACCGTACTACCAATTTCATGAATGCGCTTCAGGGAAAAGTTGCCGGAGTAAATATCACACCAATGGGTACAGGTCCTGCCGGAACCAGTAAAATCAGGATTCGTGGCCAGTCTTCATTTGGTCGTAATAACTCACCACTGATTGTAGTAAATGGTGTTCCTATTGATAACACCAATTACGCGGCCAGAGGTGATGTAGCAGAAAGAGGGAGTAACCGTACCTCAGATGGTGGTGATGGTTTAGGTAGTATCAACCCGGATGATATCGAAAGCATGTCGGTATTGAAAGGTGCCGCAGCATCAGCTTTGTATGGTTCCAGAGCCAAGGATGGAGTAATTATGATAACTACAAAAAGTAAAGGTACTGATGGTGTTACAGTTACATATAATTCAAACTACACCACAGACGATCCGCTGGATTATACCGACTATCAAAGGGAATATGGACAGGGGGAGAATGGTGTCAGACCAACTACAGCTTTCCCAACTTCAGGTGTATGGAGTTTTGGTGAGCGTTTTCAGCCCGGTATGACACATACCTTATTTAATAATATCACAGTTCCTTATGAGTATCAGGGTAATGTTATTGATAATTATTACAGAACAGGAACTAACATGACCAATACAATCAGCGTGGCTTCAGGTGGTCCAAACGGAGGGATGAATCTTTCAGTTGCAAATTTACAGAGTAATGCAATTCTTCCTGGTTCAGGTTATGATCGGAATACAATCAATTTAGGATTCACCCAAAATTTAGGAAAGAAATTAACTGTTACCGGAAATATTAATTATTCAAATGAGTATCGCAAAAATCCACCAAACGTTGCAGAACAGGATTTTAGCCCGGTAACAATTTTCACCTTGGCTACCTCGATGCCATTGTCTATATTGGAACAATACGCAGAAGATGCGAACGGAAATGAAAATGTATGGTCCAGGTTTACCAATAGAACCAATCCATTCTTTGCTTTAAAGCGATTTGACAATATCCATAATGATCGGGTTTTCGGTAATGTTACAGCAAAGTATAATCTTACTGATTGGCTTTTTATTCAGGGAAGGGTTGGTCAGGATTATTATTCACGTGAGCAGGATTACAATTTGCCAACCGGTACTCAAAGACAAGCGGCAGCTCCTGCAGGTTTTGTGAACGGACAATTTGTTCAGGATGCCCGCTCAGTTAGGGAATTAAACGCAGATTTCTTGATTAGTGCAAATAAAACCTTTGGTGATTTTGGAGCAAGCCTGAGTGCGGGTGGAAACCAAATGAGTCGTAAGATCAGCAGACATAATGTTTTTGTTCAGGATTTTTACACTCGCGACCTTTATACCATTGGAAATAGTCGTCAAAGAGATCCTATTTATGATTACTCAGAACGTGCAGTAAATTCATTTTATGGTTCTGCTGAAGTATCTTACAAGGATTATTTATTCTTAAACGGTACTGTACGTAATGATTGGTTTTCGACCTTGTCTCCTGCTAATAGAAGTATCTTATATCCTTCAATCACCGGTAGCTTTGTGTTCTCACAAGCATTGGGCTCATCTTTACCAAAATGGTTAAACTTTGGTAAGTTAAGAGCAGCCTACGCTGAGGTTGGTAGTGATACAGATATTGGACCTTACAGTAATAATCTCTTTTATGGTATTGGTGCCCAGCAGTTTCCTTCTCCAAGTGGGGCTGCTCAACCATTGGGTACTATAAGCGGTTCTACAGTTCCAAATGCCGACTTACGTCCGATGCGAGTTTCTGAAAAGGAATTTGGTTTGGAGTTAAGAGTACTAGATAATCTGATCGGATTAGATTTTACCTATTATAATAAACTATCATCCGACCAGATTTTAAGGGCACAGATTTCAAATGCCGGTGGTTACCAAAATCAATTGATCAATGTTGGAAAAAGTAGAAATGAAGGGGTTGAAATGTTGGTGACCGTTAATCCAATCAGAACTCAAAGTGTAAATTGGAATCTTGCATTTAACACTTCTTACAACAGAACAGAAGTGCTGGATCTTGGTAGCGGAGCTTCAAATGGTCAAATTACAGTGGGTACGGCCGACTTTACCGGCGAACTTCGCCAGGTTGTCGGTCAGCCAATGGGTCAATTGTATGGCTTTGGATATTTACGTGATGCACAGGGAAGACAGGTATTTGATGTCGGAAACGGTCGCCCTCTACGTACCCCAACTCAGATTGCTTTTGGATCAGCCATACCAATATGGGTTGGTGGTATTTCCAACAGTTTAAATGTTAAGGGTGTTGAATTATCATTCCTGGTTGACTTTAAATTAGGTCATAAATTAATTTCAGGAACCAATCACAATGCATATCGTCATGGTTTACATAAAGCAACTTTGGTTGGCCGTGAAACAAATTCAGTTCTTGGAGATGGAGTGAATCAAAATGGTCAGGTTAATGCAACAAGATCAGCCGTTCAGCAGTTTTATGAAACTGTTCGTTCTCAAAACATTGCTGAAGAATTTGTCTACAATGCAGGTCTTTGGCAGTTAAGGCAGATTACGCTTGGATATGATTTTACCCGATTTATACCTGCCAGACTTTCATTTATCAAGGGATTGCGTTTGAATGGTGTTGCAAATAATGTATTTGCATTAAAGAAGTGGGTTGATAACATTCATCCTGAACAATCGGGTTTACCTTCTGATAATCTTGTTGGATTGGAAAGTACCGGATTGCCAATTACCAGAAGTATTGGGTTCAATTTGAATGTTAAATTCTAATGAATCCTAACATTCAACATGAGATACTAGTAGATAAATTGAATACTAAAAAATTTTAACATGAAAAGTAAACTAAGAATTTCAGCAATTTTATTAGTCCTGTCAGGACTAGTTAGCTGTGATAAAGGTTTTGATGAAATGAACGTCAATCCCATTGCCTTAACGGCGGTGGATCCTTCTTATCAATTAAATTCCTCCATTATAAATACCGCACCAGGATACGGAAATCTGAGTTATGAAACTACTATTGTAAAACAAATGATTACTCCTTTTAGTGGTCAGGGAACAGCAGCTAATTTCAATCAGGATAACCGTGGAGTTGCAGCAGGAAACTGGAATAATCTTTATCAGACTAACATTAAAGAGTTAACGGATGTAATAGCAAAAACTAAAGATCTTCCGGCCCGTTCAAATCTTTACAATATGGCAAGAATTTGGAGGGCTTATTCTTTTATGATTTTAACAGATACCTATGGAGATGTTCCTTATAAAGAGGCCGGTAAAAGTTTCCTG
>VGGW01000219.1 GCA_016868395.1 Bacteroidota bacterium
TGAATCTCTGGATAATACCAATGAAATCATAGATAAGGTGGATGTTCTTGAGTTGAAGCGGGATATTATGCTTCCGAATTTTCCAATACCTGATGAATTCAAACTCCATCAGGGTCCTGAATCGGAGAACATGAACCAATGGGAGTATCTCAGGGATTTGACTTTTAAAGGAGCCAAAGATCGTTATGTAGATATTCTTCCGGAGGTGGAAGAACGCCTGAATTTTGAGCTCTTTACGATTCGTACCATGGGTTTTGCCGGTTATTTTTTAATTGTTGCCGATTTTATTCGGGCCGGCCGTGATTTAGGGGTATTTATTGGGCCGGGTAGGGGTTCTGCAGCAGGTTCGCTGGTGGCTTATTGTATTGGAATTACAAACATTGATCCTATTAAATATAATTTACTTTTTGAGCGATTTCTAAATCCCGATCGAAAATCAATGCCGGATATTGATACTGATTTTGATGATGCCGGCCGACAAAAGGTGATCGATTATGTTGTGGATAAATACGGCAAAAATCAAGTAGCCCAAATTATAACTTATGGTTCAATGGCCGCCAAATCGAGTATAAAGGATGTGGCAAGGGTGCTGGATTTACCGCTGGCCGAATCGAATATGCTGGCTAAATTAGTTCCTGACAAACCGAGCACTAACTTGGTCCAGGTTATGACAGCTCCGATTGATGCCCTCAAGAAAGAGCAAAATCCTGAAGATTTCGAGAATATTAAGACGCTCAGAAAAATATTGGAAGATGGTAAATCTTTGCAGGCTGAGGTTTTGAAGGAAGCTATGATTCTTGAAGGCTCGGTTAGGAATGTCGGTGTTCATGCTGCCGGAATTATCATTGCACCATATGATCTTACCGATATCATTCCGGTTGCTACTTCCAAGGAGTCTGAGTTGCTGGTCACTCAATTTGATGGTAAGGTAATTGAAGATGCCGGAATTATTAAGATGGACTTTTTAGGACTGAAGACCTTGACTATCATTAAGGATGCTTTACGATTGATTAAACAAAATCACAATGTCGACATTGATATTGATTGTATCTCTTTGGAGGATCAAAAGACTTTTGAACTCTATCAACGTGGCGATACCAATGGCACTTTTCAGTTTGAAAGTGATGGGATGCAAATGTATTTGCGCGACTTGAAACCGGATAAGTTTGAAGATTTGATTGCCATGAATGCCCTTTATCGCCCTGGACCAATTGAATATATCCCTAAGTTTATCTCACGTAAACATGGTCGCGAGGCTGTAACCTATGATCTGATGGATATGCAGGAGCACCTGGAAGAGACCTACGGCATTACGGTTTATCAGGAACAGGTGATGCTTCTTTCTCAAAAGTTAGCAGGTTTCAGTAAGGGGGATGCCGATGTATTGCGCAAGGCAATGGGTAAAAAGCAGATTGAAGTGCTGAATAAGATGAAGGAAAAATTCATGGACGGATGTCAAGCCAACAATCATGATCCTGTGGTTGCAGAAAAAGTATGGACCGACTGGGAGGGTTTTGCGCAATATGCTTTCAATAAGTCCCATTCCACTTGTTATGCCTTTGTTGCCTACCAAACAGCCTTCCTCAAGGCCAATTACCCTTCAGAATACATGGCTGCAGTTTTGAATAATCAGAATAACATCGAAAAAATCTCCTTTTTTATGGAGGAGTGTAAAAAGATGGGCATTCCTGTATTAGGGCCTGATATCAACGAATCTGAATTGAGCTTTACCGTCAATAAAAAAGGAGAGATTCGGTTTGGAATGTCCGGTATGAAAGGTGTGGGTGAGAAGGCAGTAGAAAGTATTGTGGAGGAACGTGAAGCTAATGGATTGTATACCAGTGTGTTTGATTTTGCGCGTCGGACTAATTCGAGGGCAGTAAGTAAAAAGGTTTATGAAAATTTGGTTTATGGGGGAGCTTTTGATTGTTTTGGTTTTAACAGAGCTCAGTATTTCTATAAGCCGGATGGTGGGTTTTATAATGGTATTGAGCGTCTTATAAAGTACACCAACGACTTTCAGAATAATCTAAACTCGTCGCAGACCTCTCTCTTTGGTGGAACTAGCGATGCTGAAATTATAGAACCACAACTTCCTGACTGCGAAGAATGGGGATTAATTGAGAAATTAAAATATGAAAAGGAGTCGATTGGAATCTATTTAACCGGTCATCCTTTGGATAATTATAAGTTTGAACTGGATAATTTTTGCACTCATCAGGTAAAGTATTTGAGTCTGATTAATCGAATGAAAAGTACGGAAGCATTGCCTGAAGACCGGGAAGAGTTTAATAAAATTATCAATCGCGACCTGATTATTGGAGGCTTGGTCTCTGTTTGCAGGCATGGAACAACTAAAACCGGAAAGCCTTTTGGATCATTTATGTTGGAAGATTACTCAGAAACATTTGAAATAGCGTTGTTTGGAGAAGATTATATCAAGTTGAAGCAATACTTAGGACTGGGATTATTCCTGCAAGTCAGGGGTACTGTTACTGAGCGTTTTAAGCAAAAAGATAACTGGGAGTTTAAGGTTAACAGTATTGTATTGTTATCAGAATTGCGTGAAAAAATGTCAAAATGTCTGACCATCCAATTGCCTCTGACTGAATTGTCGGAGAGCTTCATGTCGAAGATGGATGAAATTGTCCAATTGAATGTGGAACAAAATCCTCAACGTAATTGCCAGCTGAAGTTCATGATTATGGATTTTGAGGGTGGAACAACATTGGAAATGCCTTCTAAAACCCTTAAAATAAATCCAAGTAATGAATTTTTAGAAGATATTACCGGATTATTGGGTGTTCGTTATAAGTTGAATTAGTGTCACAATAGCACACGTAATTTGTGGCAGGAATATTGAATATTATCTTTGAATCATAAACAGTAAATCTCATTATTATGGCGTTAGAATTAACAGATGCAAACTTTGATGAATTAGTCCTTAAGTCTGATAAACCGGTTTTAGTCGATTTTTGGGCTGAGTGGTGTGGTCCATGCCGAATGGTTGGCCCGGTTGTCGAGGAGCTTGCAAAAGAATATGAAGGAAAGGCAGTAATCGGAAAGGTGAATGTCGATCACAACCCGGGTATTTCGATGAAATTCGGAATCAGAAACATTCCGGCCTTATTATATTTTAAAGATGGTGAAATTGTTGACAAGCAAATAGGCGCTGTGCCTAAATCTGTACTTGCTGAGAAACTAGTTAAACAATTTTAATTCCCAATCGCTATTTAATAAAGAGCTTCCCGGATCATCCGGGAAGCTCTTTCCCATTTTAAATCGTTTATTTCCAGTATTCATGAAATTCCGGGGGTACCGGTTTTTCTAGTAGGTTTTGGTAAACATACCTGATATTTTCTTGTGTGCTGTGCCTCAATTTTGCCCCTCCCCAACCGTGACGTTCTCCGGGGTAGATCATAAACTCGAAATGTTTATTCAAATCTTGTAGTTTATTGACCAGTTGGATGCTGTTTTGCAGGTGAACATTATCATCCATGGTTCCATGTACAATTCGTAAGCTTCCCTTTAGTTTATCTGCATAAGTTAAAGGTGAAGTGATCTTGTAGCCTTCCGGATTATTCTGCGGTGTTCCCATAAATCTTTCAGTATAGTGGGTGTCATATAAACTCCAGTCAGTTACCGAAAAATTGGCAATCCCATGAGTAAATACATCAGCGCCATAGGTGAGGGCCATGGCGGTCATGTATCCTCCAAAACTTCCTCCGGTGATTCCAATTCGGTTACCATCTACATAGGGTCTGGATTTAAGCAAATTCGCTGCATCCATGAAATCCTCAATTTCATACATACCCATTTTTCGGTAAATAAAATCCATGCCGATTTTGCCCAGATGTCCCGAACTCCGGTTATCAATAGCCACCTGAATCAAACCTTCCTTTGCCCACCAGTAGCTTTGACCGAGCGGACTGTTCCATTTGTCAAAAACTCTGCCTGCATCTGGTCCTCCGTAAACTGAGATCCACACCGGGTACTTTTTGTTTGGATCAAAATTCAAAGGAAGAATCACGGTCATCGGTAACTCCAGCCCGTCGCGGGTTTGGTAGTAAATTAATTCAGTTTTTGGTAATTTATAGGCATCAAAATCAGAACCTTTGGAGTCGGCCAGTTCCCGGATAATATTGCCTTTGGTATCCATTAAGGCAGATTTTGGAGGACTGCTTAAATTAGTGTAGGTAGTGATAAAATGTTTGCCATCAGGTGCCAGGCTGATTTGATGATCATAGTTTCCAAAAGTTAGTCGCTCAGGTTCTTCCATACCTTTT
>VGGW01000220.1 GCA_016868395.1 Bacteroidota bacterium
AATAAGAGTAAAGGCAATGCCTGCAGAATTTTACATTTTCTGGTTAATTAAAGTGAAAGTAGATTAAATATTGATTTATAAATTAACTTGAGATCGATATAAGCTCTTTCCGGAGCCTCATTATATTTCTCAGTCTGTTGCCCCCGGTCACGTGTTCTGCCCTATTTTTTTGCGGGGAATTAAATTGTTGTCATGAGATTGAGTAAGGCAAAAAAGATAGGGCTGCCACACGGGTTTGTTTAACAGGGCATGTAGTTCTATTAGCGGACTGCCCTTTGCGATGAAAAACAGCAGCGGGTAAACTAAACCTTGCCGAAGGAGGTATCTTCCGGCTACGATTCATCTGAAATCAGGTAGCATTTCTTGCCGGAAATACCCCGGAGGAAAGGACTGCACGAAGCGATAACACGCAGGTATTGCTTTCCAAAATCAAATCATACGTCTCCGGAGCATCATAAAATCCATTTTAAGGATATTTTTTAATCTTTCATGTATCGAACTCAGGTTAAATTAAGCTACAGCTCAGTTCGATTCTCTTTAATTTAGATTATTTTGATTTGATGCCTGATGTTCTTGTACCCGTTTGAAGGGGATAGCGGCCGGTGATTAAGGTCTGTGGAGTATGAGCATAAAGCGGGACAGGCATTAAAAAGTGTCAGAACTGCACCTTTCCAAACTAAAAACCTTAAGATCACCTAAAATATCTAAGGATACTAATCCTTAATTTAAGTTGAACTCGACCTCATTTTTTAAATAACCACATCTCTGCTTGCGGTAGGCCGGGAAACAAAGCATTTTACAGTTTAAAGGCTACGCCACAGACACAGATAGGCTGGAAGACTTGCTTAATTCTATGTTTCTTTTGAAGCATCACAAGAGCCTTTCCAGGTGGTTAAATCTTAATTTTTGGATAGTTAAATATAGAACTCAGGTATAGGTTATACTAATCACAAAATCTGCTAATCCCTAAAGCGGGCAACTGATCAGAAAATATAAGTATCTGTTTAATCTCTTACAGGGCATTTCAAGTGATTTTTGTGTTAATCAGCTGCCACGCGGTCTCTGGTTGGCTTTTCTTCCCCAATCGGGAAGATCGATATCAAGGTCGTCAAAAGCAGCAATCATTTCCTCTTTTAATAAAATTCTTAATTGCTTAATTTTTTCACGATAGGCCGGTTCATTCGAAAGATCCCTGATTTCTAATGGGTCTTTTTTAAGGTTGAATAACTGGGTTGTTAAAATACCATCTACATTGTATAGGATCATTTTAAAGCCATCCTCTGATTTAATACTTCTGCTCCAGTGCCCATATACGTTATAAATGGAAGATCTTACTTTCTCAAACGGATCTTGAATAACCGGTAATAAAGATCGACCTTCAACACTCGCGGGCCTGTTTAAAGCCAGATAATCGATTAGTGTGGGTGTAATATCACTCAGGTAGGTAAAACCATCTGTTTTCTTGTTGACAGGAACACCCGGACCGGAAATAATCAGGGGTACCCGAATGCTATGTTCATAAAGATTCTGTTTACCCAATAACCCATGTTGCCCAACTGCCAGGCCGTTATCACCCGCAAAAACAATTATGGTATTTTCTTTTAAACCATTTTTTTCCAGTGCTTTTAAAATTCTTCCAACTTGTGTATCCATTTCACTCACCATCCCATAATAAAGGGCAATATCTTTTTTTATGGACTCAGGATTACGAGGCACTGGTAATAACTGTTCATCTCTTACATTCAAATCACCATTATCAAAAGGATGTTTTACAAGAAAATTTCCTGGCAATTTAATTTTTTTCGGATCATACATTTTCGAGAATCTCTCCGGTGGAGTTCTTGGGTCATGCGGCGAGGTAAAGGCTACATAACAGAAGAAAGGTTTATTTTTAGCCGTTGAACTACTCAAAAATTGAATGGCATTTTCTGCATAAAGTGTTGTGCTATAGGTGTCACTTATTCTCTTTCCACTTTCAGGGTAGGCACCGCTACTGTCATAGGCAAAGACAGTGGGATGCTCTTGACCTCCAAATTTTGGGAAATGCATGCCACCGAAGAAGATATCACCCCCTGTGCTGAACATTCGGCTAAATGATGCCTTATCGCTATGCCATTTACCGGTATGATAGGTATTGTATCCTTGTTTTCTTAATATTTCAGGAAGGCTTACCATACTGTCTGGGATTATATTCCCATCACCGGGCAATCTGTTTACGTAGCGGCCTGTCAACAACATCGCCCTGCTTGGGATACAAATTGCTCCCTGATGTCCACCCATCACATGAGCTTGAGTAAACATGAGTCCTGATTTAGCCAGTTGATCAAGATTGGGAGTTGAAATCTCTTTGTTTCCGGCAGCGCCTAAGGCATGGTAACTGTGATCATCTGAATAGATAAGCAATATATTTTTGGCTCTTGGCTTTGCAGTTTGACCAATTGAACATATCGGAATTATAAGTGCCGTTAGGATATAAATCAGAATTCTCATGGATAACATCAGATTATAAATTAGAGTAAAATTCATTAACAAGTTACTGGCGGCATAGTCTTTCAATTAAATGGGAGCTTTCAGGATATTCTGAGATTAGTTCAACTGCTTTGGCCAGTTCAAAGTCCTGAAATTCAAAACCAGGGGCAACGGTACAGCCTACAAATGAATACTCCCCCATGGTTTCTGAAGCAAACCAGGCTCCTGCGGGTACTATGGCTTGATATACTTCCATTTCTTCACGATTTTTACCCAGACGGATAAGCTGGTAGCTACCATCCGCATGCAGCACATGGACATGCAGGCTATCACCCTCATAAAAATGCCAGCATTCATCACTTTTGATGCGGTGGAATGCTGAAAATAAATCTTTCAATAATAGAAAATAAATACCGGTACTGAAATTCCGTCCGCCTGAAAATCTTACTGGCAATCCGCCAGCAGGAATACTTTCTTCCGACCGATAGGTTTCTTTGAAATAACCACCTTCGGGATGGGGGAGTAAATTGTATTGATGAATGAGATTTTGAATCATTTTAAAATTGTTTCTGAAATTATAAAATTGGAAGCATTAATTCCTGTAGTAGAAAATTTAATTGTTAATCAAATGAAATCCATTTTATAAATTGGAAAGGTATAAAAAAAGGTGATCCATTTCCTGATCACCTTTCCATTTTACGAATAATGTTCTAATTAAACCAGATCAAAGCGATCAAGATTCATCACTTTGTTCCAGGCAGCAACAAAATCATGCACAAACTTTTCCTTTGAATCGTCACATGCATAAACTTCGGCAATTGCACGAAGTTCTGAGTTCGAACCAAAGATCATATCAACGCGTGTGGCCGTCCATTTGATCTCACCACTTTTCCGATCACGACCCTCAAAGGTTTGCTGAGATTCAGATACTGCTTTCCAGGAAGTACCAAAATCCAGAAGATTTACAAAGAAATCATTACTTAAAGCTTCGTAATTTTTAGTAAATACACCGTGTTTAGACTGATCGAAGTTGGTGTTCAGTACACGCATTCCGGCAACAAGAACTGCCATTTCTGGTGCTGTCAGGGTGAGCAATTGCGCTTCATCGATCAGCATTTCTTCTGCTGTTGAGGTCGCCTTATTTTTTTGATAATTCCTGAAGCCATCTGCAAGCGGTTCTAAAACTGCAAAGGATTCAACATCCGTTTGTTCTTGCGAAGCATCACTGCGTCCGGGAGTAAATGGAACTGTCAACTCCTGTCCGGCATTTTTAGCGGCCTTCTCAATACCTGCACATCCGGCAAGAACGATAAGGTCAGCAAGGGAAACTCGTTTATTACCTGAATTTGCCTCATTAAAATCCCGTTGAATGCCTTCTAATTGATCAAGCACCGGCGCCAGCTGAGATGGATTATTAACCTCCCAGTATTTTTGAGGTGCTAAGCGAATGCGTGCACCGTTTGCGCCCCCACGTTTATCCGAGCCGCGGAAAGTAGATGCTGAAGCCCAGGCGGTAGAAACAAGTTGTGAAATTGAAAGTCCTGAATTGAGTATTTTGACTTTTAACGCAGCTATGTCGTTATGGTCAATCAACTTGTGTGAGACTGCAGGGATTGGATCTTGCCAAATCAAGACTTCGGAAGGAACTTCTTTACCAAGATACCTTGAAACCGGACCCATATCCCGGTGGGTAAGTTTAAACCAAGCCCTTGCGAAAGCATCTGCAAATTCATCCGGATTTTCATAGAATCTTCTTGAAACCTTTTCGTAGGCAGGAT
>VGGW01000221.1 GCA_016868395.1 Bacteroidota bacterium
ATTCTTCAACGGCGAGTAATAATCCCCCACTGGTTTGCGGGTCGGCAAGAATCGTGGTTTGACGGTTCAACGTTTCACTTCCTGATAAGATTTTGTGACCATAACTCTTCCAGTTTCTATGGGTTCCACCCGGAATGCAATTTTGATTCAGATATTCATCAATCACCTCAATTTTCGGAACTTTTCCAAATTCAATAACTGCCTGTAAATTACTGCCTTCGCACATTTCTGAGAGATGACCCAGTAAACCAAAGCCGGTTACATCGGTCATAGCTTTTACATAATCCAGCTTACCTAATGTTTCTCCGATTTTATTTAGCATCGACATGCTCTTAGGTGCTATTGCTGCATGCTCAGGCTTTAGGATTCCTTTTTTCTGGGCGGTGGTTAATATCCCTACTCCAAGGGCTTTGGTCAGGTACAATTTGCACCCGGCTTCTGCGGTGGAGTTTTGTTTTAAATGTCTGACCTCGACAAGGCCATTGACAGATAGGCCGAAAACAGGCTCAGGACAATCAATGCTGTGACCTCCGCCAAGTGTAATCCCTGCCTCGGCACAAATAGCCCTGGAGCCCTCCAGTACCTTTTGAGCTACCTCAGGTGATAATTTATCAATTGGCCACCCTAAAATAGCGATTGCTAAAACGGGTTTCCCTCCCATGGCATAAACATCGCTGATGGCATTCGCCGATGCAATTCGCCCAAAATCGAAGGCGTCATCTACAATGGGCATAAAAAAGTCGGTAGTTGAAATGAGTGCACTTCCATTGCCCAGATCCAGCACAGCCGCATCGTCGCGGGTATTATTCCCAACGAGTAAATTTGGGTCGCCCGCGTGTTTTACCGGACTGTGTAGGATGATGTCTAATACTGCCGGACTGATTTTACAGCCACATCCTGCGCCGTGCGAATATTGGGTTAATTTTATTTCTTCAGGAACCATATAAATTAAATTTAAGTATTGAGATCAGGATTATTTCTTCAATCACTATCACATTCAAATAGATATCATGTTATTCTCATAAAATTGTAGAGTAAGCTCCGGGCCTAATTACTTGATTGGATTGAAGGTGTTTTAGCAGTACGTTACCATTTTCTTCTGCATCAGTACTCTTACACTGAACGGTATGGATGCTCTCTTTTTCCCTTTTACCCTGACCATTGGCATAAGTTTTATCATAATAAACCAAAATAAATTTTATAAAATCAGCCATTCGATCCTCAGAGACAGACAAAACGGCCTCGCGGGTTTGTTCAGGCCCTAATCGTTTGCTGATTCTCTGGGTACTTTCAATCAAAAAATCTTTATCCAGAAGACCATATTCCCTGACCAGAAAATCTACTCTTTCCTGAAGTGGAACTTCGAGCTTCAAAACGGTAGCCCGGCGCATTTGAAGGAAAAGTGGCTTAGGGATGAAACATCGACCGATCGACAAACTTTCATCTTCTAACCAGAGTGGAGTATTCGTATCAATTTTATTTAGTTCCCCAGCAAGTAAATTTTCAAATTGTTCCTGACTGGGCTGAATCAGTCGGCCCATTGATCCAAAGGAAGATCCCTGATGTTGAGCCAGATCTTCTAAATCAATGACTTGTTGTGATAAACTTTTGAGTTGATGAAGGGTTTTGGTTTTTCCCGAGCCTGTCATTCCACCCAAAATGAGTAGAGAATAAGTTTTCTTAAATTGATCAAGGACCCAATTACGGTATTTCTTGTAACCGCCCTCGAGTAAAAAAACCTCAAAGCCATATAGATTCAATGCCCAGGCCATTGCACCACTTCGCATACCACCCCGCCAACAATGAACAAGTATCTTCTTTTCCGGGGAGATTTTTAGAGCCGCCCTGATAAAGCCCGCCCATTTTGGTCCGGTCAAGTCGAAACCCAATAAAATAGCCTCTTCCCGACCTTTTTGCTTGTAGGTTGTCCCGACTTCCACCCGCTCCCCATTTGAGAAAATTGGAAGATTATGAGCACCGGGAATATGAGCGTGTTCAAACTCCAGCGGGGTTCTGACATCAATCACCGGGATAGTTTCAGCCAGTTGCAGAAAATTATCGATATGCAGGGTTCGAATCATTGGAAAGGAATAGTATAGGTTTGGTCTTTAACTATTTTTTAGAGCCCTAAGGTACATTTGGATCGTATTTTCCAATCCATAATATAAAGAATCACATATTAGTGCATGACCAATGCTGACTTCCAAAAGCTCAGGGATATTTTTTGAAAAGTAGTTCAGATTATGAAGATCAAGATCATGACCCGCATTGATCCCCAAGCCTAAATTGTTGGCAAGCCGGGCCGCCGCGACATAAGGTTTAATGGCCATTTCCTTGTCCAGATGGTAATTGCTGGCATAGGCTTCGGTGTAAAGTTCAATGCGGTCAGTGCCGGTATATTTTGCAGCTTCAACCATATCTTCTGCAGGATTAACAAAAATGGATACCCGAATGCCCTCGGATTTAAACACGGTAATGATATCTTTCAGATAGTTTTGATGTTTGATTGTATCCCAGCCGTGATTTGAGGTTAACTGACCTTCTGCATCCGGTACCAGGGTGACTTGTGCCGGCTTGTTGACTAAAACCAAATCAACAAACTTCTGTTCTTTCGGATTACCTTCAATATTAAACTCCGTATGAATCACCTTTTTGAGGTCGAATACATCCTGATAACGGATATGCCTTTCGTCCGGACGGGGATGTACCGTGATGCCCTCAGATCCAAATCGTTCGGCATCAAGCGCAACTTGAATTAAATTCGGGTTATTGCCACCTCTTGAATTACGAAGTGTAGCAATTTTATTGATGTTTACTGAGAGTTTAGCCATACTGTAAAGGTAAGTGAAGTATTCAGATTTTTTTCTGCTAAAAATTAAAAAAGCAATCAGCTTTTGGAAGCATTCTTTCATGGTTTTAGCAAACCCCTATCGGTAGCGAGTGGTGATTTCGCACAGGTCTGTATTTTCAGAGCTTACTCAGAACGTTCTTTCAAGGATATAAGCCCGGTAATTTGCCTGAAAAAGATCAATGACCCGCATGGATTTGCCAATGCTCAACATGTCTTGGGCTTAATTTATCCAACTTAAGATAAGATGAAAAGGTATCCCAGGTTTTCGGCGGCATCACAAATGCCTACTTGAATTTAATCATCTTTCTAATTGTAAAAGTGTCACAATCAGGCAGATGGATCAGGTTTTCAAATTTCAACGGCTGAGTTGGTTATATCTGAGAGTAGGGCGCAAAAAAAATGCTTACCCTTTGGGATAAGCATTTTTTTAATATTGGCCTGAAAACAGACAAATACGGATTAGTACCTGTAGGTATCAGATTTGAATGGACCCTGAACCGAAACTCCGATATAATCAGCCTGGTGCTGATCAAGGGTTTCTAATTCTGCACCAATTTTCGCTAAGTGCAAACGAGCTACCTTCTCATCCAAATACTTTGGAAGCACATGTACCTTGTTCTCATAGTTAGCATAGTTAGTCCACAGTTCTAACTGAGCTAAAGTCTGGTTTGTAAATGAATTTGACATCACGAAAGAAGGGTGTCCGGTTGCGCAACCTAAGTTTACCAAACGGCCTTCCGCAAGAACAATCACATCCTTGCCATTTAGGGTATATTTATCTACCTGAGGTTTGATTTCTACTTTTGTATGACCATAGTTTTTATTCAACCAAGCCATATCGATTTCATTATCGAAATGACCGATATTACACACAATCGCCTTATCTTTTAAAGCCAAGAAATGTTCGCCACGGACTATATCGCAATTACCGGTAGTGGTTACTACAATATCGGCTTCTTTAATTGCTGTAGCTAATTTTTTAACTTCATATCCTTCCATTGCTGCCTGCAGAGCACAGATTGGGTCAATTTCAGTCACGATAACACGAACTCCTTGTGAGCTTAATGAAACTGCAGAACCTTTACCCACATCGCCATACCCACAAACCACAGCAACTTTACCTGCCATCATCACATCAGTTGCACGACGAATGGCATCAACCAATGACTCACGGCAACCGTATTTATTATCAAATTTAGATTTAGTAACAGAATCATTAACGTTGATTGCAGGTAAATGCAATGTTCCGTTTTTCATACGCTCGTATAAGCGGTGGACACCGGTTGTAGTTTCTTCAGATAAACCTTTAATCCCAGCAATCAATTCCGGGAAACGGTCAAAGACCATGTTGGTTAAATCACCACCATCATCAAGAATCATATTTAAAGGTTCG
>VGGW01000222.1 GCA_016868395.1 Bacteroidota bacterium
GGCTGTTCATGAACAGGTCTTCTCGCGCTCTGCCGTCAATTTCGCTACAATCCAGTATCACTAGGATGGATTGCTGCAGGTAGCTCATTCCAACTTTTTGCCTGCTGAAAAAGGCTTTGGACAAGTGCCCGTGCGTTTGTCCGTTGATGGTGAAAATCACGCCCTCATCCTTTGCATATGTCGTTTCTTTACCCCGTTTGAAGGCATAGACGGAGTATTTCATCGTTTGCCCTGATACGGTCATGCTGCCTGTTGTGGGAAATCCATCTTCAATGTTATCTGAGCGGTCCTCATCCACGCGAACTGACAATCCAGAAATTACTTTTTCAAAAGAGTGGCCAGTATGGCCTGAACGACGCTCGTAAATTCTAATAGGTAAAGCCAATTGTGGCATTAAAAGATTGAGCTTGTGAGACAAATCCAGCTGCACATTGTACCACAATCTTGGCCCAATCTTGTAGTTATACATTTTTAGAAATGTTCCATATTCCATAGACCTCCCATAGGGCTGAGGATAATTAGACGGAAGGATGGGCAAGGATGCAGCATCAAAACGCAGGATTTCGTTGGAGGGGGCTAAGTATTTATAACTTGAGCTCCGCATACCTTGCTTCGGATCTTCGCGGCGGATAATGGTAAAGCCCCATTTTTCTTTGGATGGATCTGTTTCATGTACGGCTACTTCGGGGTTTCTTTTTGAGATAACGAGCTGAATGTTATGATCGCCGCAGAATCGAAACACACCGGTTCCACCCATGTTGAACTTGCCTTGCACAAAGGGTATCCGCAACTTATTCGACTTACGGATGGACAGGATGGTGTCCGACAATTTTGCCGGTGATTGACCCTCCCCAAAATCAAAAATGGCATAATTTGGATCTCGTTTACTTCCAGTAGCCACGAAACCAATTTTATCAGCGAGTTTGCTTCTTTCAGCGGGTGTAATATTGGTTAGTTTACCCTCGAAAACATCAAAGTATTCATACAGGGCTTTTCGAATGCTCTCAGGCGCAGCATTGCTTGCTGGGTCAATGTTGCGCTTAAGGCATTCGCCCATCAATACAGCATCCACCGAGTTTATAAACTTCTCTACGATGGCCGATTCGGGTCGGCTTTGCTGGTTGCCAATCACTGAGAAATTATTCTCTTCCCCACCAAAAAACTGCCAGTTGGTAGGATCATCCCACAGATTGTATTTTTTTAGGATTTGAATTACTTCTTGCTCCGACTCGGCCTTGACTAATTCAAGGCAAATTGTTTCATTAGTTTTCATGATTTTTATTTTATTAAGTTGATTATTTGTTGTTGAATTCGTTTTTCTCTCAGAACTTCAATTTTCTGCTTCAATGATTTTTCCTTGTCGCGGAGTTCTGTGATTTTCAATATCACCTTTTGTATTTCAATGTTCGGTACTGTTATTTCCAAATTCTCTAAAACCTGTTTTGAGATAGAAGGAATGGAAGTACCAATGGCTTGTCCTTTTAAAAGGGTTTGTGTGGTATGATTATTTAGAAACCAAGCCAAAAACTGAGGCAACACTTTGTTGTCAGTTGGTCTGATAACAAAAAAGGAAGTGGAGGCCACAGATGGTTCATTGTGGTTTTCAAAAACGGCAGCAAAGTTTTTGGTTCCTTTTGCCGCAAAAAGCACATCACCGTTTTTTAGCAAGTGCTTTTCAGAAATCCCCTCAGCCAGCAAATCAGGGTGAAGAACCGAATGCAACTGTCCGAATTCGTCAAAATGCTTGGACTGTAGATACACCAATTCACCAATGCCAGCAGGCTTAGCAAAGAGACCGGTTTGGATGTTTGTGATATTTTTAATTAGCGTTTTCAAATTTATTCCTTTGTAATGACGCTACAAAAATAGGTAAAGTTTTCTAATTACCAAACTTTTTTCGAAAAAAAATTTAAGTATGCGTGCTACAAAATAAAATTACCCCGTCTGTACTGTCTTAGCTGCTTAGGTAAAAAGTGGCTCTTTTGGCTTTGCAGAAGGGTCGTCATGTGGACAGGGCAAAGCCAAATCCCGCTCTGGCGGGACAAGTTGTGCCACTTGTGGGGTGGCAATAAACATTCAATTTTTTTTGTGCGGTGAAGAAATTAATACACAGAAGCCTAGGCAATGAGTGTCGGCTTACTTGTTGTCCGTTTGTAATATCGTTTCTATGTCTTTGGTCACCTGTCAAAATGGTTTACTTTTCTTGTTTTAGTCTTCTGTTAGTTGTTGTCGGGTCGTCCTTTACACTTGCTGCCAACGGTTTTCGTGTAGGCGCATATCCAGAGGGTTGCGCTTACACGCTGTTAAGTGTAGTTATTTTTTCCATCTAATAACTGCCCAATCGGCAATTTTTTCAGACCTCTCTAAAATTTCTTTTTTTGTCCAATCACTATATTCTTTTGATAAATTTCGAGCTGACGCAAAAACCGAATTTTTTTCGAATTCTTTCTTTTTAATAATATAGGATGACTGGGAAATAGATTGATTCATTTCCTGCGTTAAAGGAATAAGATTTCCCCAAGTGTGTTTAAGATCATCGTGATCGCGATCAGTTATTACTTTTCGCCATTCATCATTTAATGTTTGAGGCATTATGTGTTCAATCCAAAACTCATTTTTGGGGACATCTGAGCCTAAGCTTAATTCATATTCTTTGAGAAGATATTGTCGTAAATGAGTAGAATACATGTTTCTTCTAAGTATGGAATCTTTTATCCTTGAATCATCTGGCCATTCAACAGTATTTCTCTTATTAATTATTTCTGATAAAGATTTTGCACTAGGCTTTCCGTTAACAGCATCCCAAGCTGATCTGAAAATTCCTAATAAGCCAGTTGGTTCTAATCCAGCTATTGCTCGGCGAATCATAAAACTCTCTATTACTAAAATACAATCAATGGTATCTTTTTCAGACACATTTCCAATCGTGTATTCATTCAATAGTCTCATCACAAAAGGATAAACTGATGTAGGGCATCGTGAAAAAACAAGCTTATCCATTGCTTCTTTTACCCCCTTGCTATATCCTGATGGGTAACTTCCATTGCATAAGGCCAAATAAGCCTTAGTGAAAATCTCTAACTTTTCAATTATCAAATCTGGTTTTGAAGTATCTCCCCAAATTTTTCTTAAACCCCGAAATAAATCGGAAGTATTTAAATTTTGGTCATGTATTAAAGCGTAAGGAAAAAAATATTTGTCAAAATGTTCACCTAATTTATTTTTAAAAGGTAGCCACAAATCTCTGTGTATTGATTGAGCTAAATTTGGATCATGACTAATTTTAGAAAAAACCTCATTTCTAACAAGATCACCTATGCCGATTGGCATACCTGGGTCATTTAAACCCTCAAAAACTGTAGTTGCTGTTGAAGGATCTTTAAGTAGAATAAATACGAATGTTAACTTTGTTTGCGCAATACTTACAATACTTTTTAGGTGGTCGATGCCATAATCATTAACTCGTTTTTGGAGAATACTCTTTATCTTGTTGAACTGATTTATGTATTTTCCTGTTTTTGCCCCAGTAGATTCAGGCAGCTTTACTTTAGCTCCCAACCAGGCAGATAAATCACCTGAATTTATTAGTAGTTTGAAGGCTTCTGAAAATTGATTTCTATCTGCAAATGAAGGATATAATTTTGTGTTGACACCGTTCTGCCACCACTCAATAATAATATTCGTATTAATTAAACCCTTAGCATAATCGCTGTCTTTATTTTTTGCTGCAACTGCCGCTGCAGCCATTACAATTAAAAACAAAGTCGATAATCTTTGTTGTCCATCTACAATTTCGTAAGGCTGTGGTTCTGCCGGATTGGCATTTCTTCTTACGGCTATCACAGCGCCAAGGAATCGATTCGCATCTTCTCCATTGTTTATGATATCGATTTCTTCAAACATGCGTTTTAACTGCTTTTCCGTCCATACATATTCTCTTTGGAAAAGGGGTATCGTGATTTGTGTTGTTTGCGAAAAAAGTTCGTGGAAACTCATTTCATGGGTATTGTCAGTGACTTTACTTGCTGATAGACTCATATTTTTTTTATTTATAATTACACCTAACTCACTTATATCATTACCAAAAGTTTATCAAGCAAACACCTAAGGATGTAATAGTAATAGGTTTAGTGTGCCTGTAAATGTAGCATAAATCTTACAATTCATCGAACCGCCAATGCCTTGTGTTGAAGGCCGCTTAGGGTTTCAAACTCTCCAATAATACTGTTCCCCATCCTTGCC
>VGGW01000223.1 GCA_016868395.1 Bacteroidota bacterium
GCAATATTTAATCTCCCTCCGGGCGATACCAGAACTATTGGTCATTCTGTAATGATTAATCTACTCGGAGAAAAAGGATTTGAAGGTGCTGCAGAATATGATGGCCTGAATGAAATACTGGAACTCGAAGGAGTTTATATCCATTTATACGGAAAAAAGTTTACCAAACCTTTCCGAAAAATGGGTCATGTAACCATTATGGATGATGACAGACAGAAAGCCATTAATAAAGCACGATTTATACAAAATAAAATTAAAGTAATAGTTTAAATTATTGATATAAAATGTTGTTTTACAATATTATATAATTTTATAAATATGGTGAACGAAGATTTAAAAGTAGGCATAATCATGGGTAGTAAATCTGATCTGAACATCATGCAAGATGCTGCAGACGTATTGAATGAACTTGGGGTTACATTTGAAATCACTGTTGTTTCAGCTCATCGCACACCCGAGAGGATGTTTGACTATGCAAAAAATGCCTACAAAAGAGGTTTAAAAGTGATTATAGCCGGTGCGGGAGGGGCAGCTCATCTACCGGGAATGGTTGCATCTATTACTCAGCTACCCGTTATCGGAGTACCTGTAAAATCAAGTAATTCCATTGATGGCTGGGATTCCATACTATCCATACTTCAAATGCCAAATGGAATTCCTGTTGCTACCGTGGCATTAAATGCAGCTAAAAATGCAGGAATACTTGCTGCTCAAATATTAGCTACCAGTGATACTAGGCTATCCAAAAGATTATTGGCATACAAAGAAGAACTCAAGCGAAAGGTTGAGGAAAGTGCCAAGGACATGAAAAAATAATCCCGAGAAGAACAGCTAATTTCAATCTATAAAATGATTAATTCCATTGCGGATTTTCCGGAAAATTGACAATATGGGCATATCTGGGTCCTAGTCCGATCACAACCTCTCTCCATAAATTTTCTTCATTTTCGACAAAAATAACCTCCGGACTGTATTGATCGGTTATCAGCCAGGCGTTTTGATTAATCTCCTCATTCAACTGACCCGAAGCCCAACCTGAATAACCAACAAAAAATTTAATTTCATTCCGGCTAAGTTGATTCGTACTTAGAAGAACTTTTACCGTCTCAAAATTACCACCCCAATAAACTCCATTTCTGATTTGAAGTCCACTGTTGATCTTATCATAACAAGAATGAACAAAGTGAAGCGTGTCCATTGCCACAGGACCTCCGATGTGGACCGGGAAATCAGAGCCCTTCAATTCGGGCATCAAGTCATCTAATAAAAAATCGCCTCTTTGATTTAAAATAAAGCCTAAAGCACCGGCATCTTCATATTCGGTAAGTAAAACAACAGATCTTTTAAAATTCGGATCAGCCATAAATGGTTCAGAAACAATCAAGCTTCCATTTTTAGGTTTAAATAGACTTAACATAAAAATTTATTTCCGGATTTTAAATTTACAACATAAATCAATTAAACATTGAAATGATAGAATCTAGTCTGCAATCGTTAATTTTGTAAGAACAGAAAAGCACCAACTAATTTGCAAGATAATAACAATTATAATGGCAGTTAAGAAAGAAATAATTGAAAGCCTGCGTCAGGAATACATTTCAGAAAAATTATCAAAAAGAGATGTCGATAAGGATCCAATCAAACAATTTGGAAAATGGTTTAAAGAGGCCATGGAGGCAGGCATTCATGAACCAAACGCCATGACACTGGCTACCACAAGCATAGACCGTAAACCAAGTGCCAGAATTGTTCTTTTAAAAGGATATGAAGAAAGGGGCTTTATATTTTATACTAATTATCTAAGTGCGAAGGGAAAAGAGATGGCAAAAAACCCTGTTGTCGCCCTTGTATTTCATTGGGCTGAATTGGCCAGACAAGTTAGAATTGAAGGTACGGTAGAAAAACTTACTAAAGAAGAGTCAGATCGTTATTTTCAAAGCCGTCCAAAGTCAAGCCAAATCGGGGCCCTTGTATCACCCCAAAGTCAGGAAATTAAAGACAGAGAAGATCTGGAAAGAGATTGGAAAGAGGCCGAATTAAAATATGAGAATAAACTTATCCCAAAACCTGCATTTTGGGGTGGATATCTGGTCAAACCACAAGTGATCGAGTTTTGGCAAGGCCGCCGGAGTCGATTACACGACCGGATAGTATATAAAAAAGCAGATAAGCAAAATTGGAAAATTGTTAGACTTGCACCCTGAAAAACACATGACCTTCAATGATATAGAGGAATTATTAATCCATAAATTTGGGCAAGGTGTGATTATCAGAACTGAAAATACAGGCCTTCAAAAAGCTTTTCAAGTGGCTCCTGAACTTATTGTGCAGGTGTGTGAAGAACTGCGTGATAATACAAACAACTGGTTTGATTATTTGTCTTGTCTGAGTGGTCTTGATCATGGAATTGAAAAAAACAAATTTGAAATAGTTTATCACCTCGCCTCTATTCCATATAAACAACAGCTAGTTCTAAAAACAATAAAGGAATACGATAGAAATAATGAGGTTTTACCTTCATTTTTGAGTGTTTCAGGAATTTGGCGAACAGCAGAATGGCATGAACGTGAGGTATTTGATTTAATGGGAATAAATTTTGATGGACATCCTGATTTGAGAAGAATTCTGTTACCGGACGACTGGGAAGGCTATCCACTACGAAAAGATTACCAGGCGCCAGAAGAATACAAAGGAATCAAAATTAACTGAGGTATATTCCAAAGAAAGAATTAAATCATGCAGCTTAATACAACGAGGTATGCTCAATTGACTGAAGGTCTTAAACCTGAAGAAATGATTATCAATATGGGCCCTCAACACCCTTCAACCCATGGTGTTTTAAGGCTTGAGCTCATTACTGACGGGGAAATAGTTAAGGAAGTAATTCCTCATTTGGGTTATTTACATCGGTGCTTTGAAAAACATTGCGAAAGCCTGAGCTATCAGCAAATAATTCCTTTTGTTGATCGCATGGATTACCTCGCTTCCATGAACAACAACCATGCATTCGTTATGGGGGTTGAGCGTATGTTCGGAATCGATAAAGAATTACCCAAAAGAATAGAATATATACGCGTATTGGTTTGTGAGCTCAATCGCATAAGCTCACATCTCATTGCAATAGGAACATACGGTATAGATATTGGGGCATTTACCCCTTTTCTGTGGTGTTTTCGAGACAGGGAGCATATCATGAATATGCTGGAGTGAGCATCAGGTTCCAGGATGCTGTACAACTATATTTGGATTGGCGGACTTTTCTATGATTTGCCGGTAGGTTTTGAGGAACGCTGCCAGGAGTTCATTGCGTATTTCAAGCCGAAACTAAGTGAATTAAAACAATTATTAACAGACAATCAGATATTTATTGGACGTACTGCAGGCATTGGAGTACTTCCGATCGATGTCGCGATAAATTATGGGTGTTCCGGTCCAATGCTCAGAGGTTCAGGATTAAGATGGGATTTAAGGCGGGTTGATGAGCATTCGGTGTATCCTGAATTGGAGTTCAGCATTCCTATTGGATCTGGTGAAATGGGAAAAACCGGGGATTGTTGGGATCGTTATAAAGTGCGTACTGATGAAATTGCTGAGTCTATTCGAATCATTGAACAATGTCTTGAAAGATTACAAAAAGAGTTAAAGCGAAGCCCGGATTTTGATCCAAGAGCAAAACTTCCAAAAAAAATATTCCCAAAGAGCAGGATTTTTATGTTCGAGCAGAAAATCCGAAAGGAGAATTAGGCTATTATTTTATTTGTGATGGAAAATCCGAAATTCCTAAACGAGTGAAAGCCAGGGCCCCCAGTTTCAGCAACCTTTCAGTCCTTCCCGAGATCTCAAGAGGAGTATTAATTGCAGATCTGGAAGCCATCTTGGGATCAATTGATATTGTACTGGGTGAGGTCGATCGATAAATTAAAAAAGCTGAACAAATTAGAACTTATTCAACCTTTTTGAAGCACTAAACAAAATAATTAATAAACTTTCACCATATAAATAAATGGTTCGAGTTTTTTGAATTGATCTTTTCGACTTAATCCGGATAAGGTGTTTCTTTTGTTGACCACGAGCTTTTCATCCAAAGAATCTTGCGGTATGGCCTCTATGGATTTAAGGATATAGGATGACTTAATCGCAAAGGCGGCTCCATCTACCAAGGTTTGTTTACCATTGATTATTCCAATGACATTTCCTCGATTATCCAGTAATGGTCCACCACTATTACCCGGATTAA
>VGGW01000224.1 GCA_016868395.1 Bacteroidota bacterium
CGGCATTTATTCGTTTTTGTATATTGTTTTTTAAGGTACTCATGGTCTCGTCGTTCCTCCTCGGCATGCTACTTTTCTGCTGAAGGAAAAGTAGAGATAATAATTATGAGCTAAAAATTTGATCTTTTATTTTACAATTAAAAGTTCCCCGGACACTAGTGATTGTTTATATCGAACTCAGGTTAAATTATCCTACTGAGAGATAGATTCAACGCTTCGGAAAATGAGCTAAAAAACACATTTAAAAAAAATGCAAGATAGAGCTGATTTATTAGCCTGATTTTGAGCATTAATCTGACCACGGATAGTTAAGGATATTTTACCGGGTTTTGACTAGAATCTATTCCTTTTTTGACAATTTTCTATCACGATTCTTACTTTCACGCAACATATCTGTCATATCATCCATATCCGGACCCTCTTTTAAGGCCTTCCAATCAAACTGCTCATCAAAAGGATCCAAGGCTTTCTGTGGATCAAAAAATCGATGATCTGAAGGAATTGCTTTAAATGGGGTAAAATCAGGAGTTTCGGTAAACATATCGGCCAGATCGTTTGCAGCAGCATCGTATTGATTCAGATAGGGAATTCCCAAAACATTCCAAAAGGTTTTAAAAATACTTCCAAAACTGATATGGGTATGACTAGCATGATTTTTTTTAGTGTAGGGTGAAATTGCCAATAAGATACTTCGGTGCGCATCAACATGATCTACCCCATCTTGCGCATCATCTTCTGTGATGACAATGAGCATCTTTTTCCAATAGGCGGTGTTTGATAAAAACTCAACAATTCGGCCTACAGCGAGGTCATTATCCGCCATGTAGCTTTCCCTAAATGGATAACCTGCTTCCGGACGTTCGCCTGCACCGTGGTCATTTGGAAGGATAACAGTTAAAACAGAAGGCAGTTCTCCTTGACCGCTTCCCCATTTTTCATTGAACTCTTTTTCAAAAACACTAACCCTGAATTGATCAGGAATGGCCATATTATACGTAGGGTAAGCGTATGAAGTTCGTGAAAACAAGGGTTTAGGCATTGGGTAATTGGCAAGGTGTTTAATGCCCCCATATTTATAATGGTCCTTATAATCGCCTGGCTCAAACATCACTCCGAAACCAAAATTAAAATAGCTCACATTATTTCTGGCCATGTGTTCCCACATGGAACCAGCCTCATTGTAATCTTCCGGATAAATTGCTCCGGCAGAACCATTAATTCCCAGATTTCCGGGCGAATCAGAATCACTGCGGTAAGTTCTGTTTGAGCCATATCCTGCAGGGGTAGTCGCCTCAACCCATTGATTGGGATAGGTATTAACCAACCAGCGATGCCCATCTGCAGATACATCAGCATCTACATAGAAATTATCACTAAACGAAAAAGTTCTGGCAAGTTTTAAGTGATTTGGCATCACTCTAGCTGATTCAACCGAAGCTGTACCCTTATTATTGCTAAAACTGACATCCTCACCATATCTGGCTAAAGTTGGATCTCCTTTGCCATTCGGGAGACGTCCAAAAACTTCGTCATAGGTTCGATTTTCTTTTGAAATAAAGACAATATGTTTAATCGGAGATTCTTTTTGACCTGGAAAAAGTGGAATTGGATTATTTTTTCTCCATGAAAACAAAGAATCAGATGATGTGTTGATCAAAAAATTATTTTCTATGACGATTCTTGTTAAATCCTTTAAATCTTCATCCTTAGGGATATCTGTTACTTGTACTGAGCCATACATCAGACTGCCAATATATGAACCTGAAGGGCCACTTTTAAAAGTTTTTCCTCCATTCGGACCACTTCCGAATCCTTTTGCATTAGAAATGATTAACTTTTTATTGTCGGGTGATACTTTTAATTTGGCCGGAAACCATGCGGCGGGTATATGACCAATAACTTTTAATGTAGGAACGTCTATAACGGCTATGGCATTAATACCTGATTCAGCAACATAAACACGTTTTTCATCAGGTGAAACCGCCAGCCCGAAGGGAATAATTCCTCGCAGTTTACTTAAACGCTCTTCCAGCTCAAGCTTTACATGGGTCACGATCTTTTGCTCTCGGCTGTCGAGTACTGTAATATTATCATTATTCCCGTTACTGATGAAAATATAATTTCCGGCTGCAACTAAAGAATTTGGACTGGAGCCACCAACAGCAGGAATGCCATCAACCAGCTGTCCGACCATATTTCCCGTTTTGATTTTGGCAATGACTACGGGGTTTAATGGATCATTAACCTGCACAGCCCAAACAGAAAATCCCTTTTCTGAATTAATTGGGCCAAGACCAGGTATTGAAATGCTATCTTTTTCTATCCCTTGTTCCGCCTCAGGGGTATCATAGGCGAAACCGGGAGCCTCTATGGAAGCCCTTTTCCATTCACCATTAACCTTCTTCTTAATATAGCCGTATTCAAACATGCCAACATTGGCTACATAAACCGTTTTCTCATCTTTCGAAAGACTTATTCCAAATGGATATCTTCCAACAGGTGTGGAAGAGATCAATTTTTCCTGAAGCAGGTCGATCGTGATCATTCTAAAACCAATTTGATCCACAGCATAAAGGTAGCGTCCATCTTTAGTACTAATCATGTCGCCGATGTAACCGTGGGTGTAATTAACCTTACTATTTTTAAAACTGCAATTGATCGTTCCTAATGGCTTTCCACTGGCAATGTCAAACTTGTAAATTTTGTTACTTTGTCCACCGGCCACATAAACTGTTTGGTTATCCGGAGAGATTACTAAACCCATAAATGCAGATTCTAAAATACCGGTATCGCCTTTGGGGTTTTCTGGCACCTGAATAATTTCGGGGTTCCCTGAACTGATATTTTTTAGAATACTGATTGAAATGGGGCTGGTTCCTGAATTCGCCGTAATTGCAATATTTCCATCACTACTGATCGCAAGTCCGTAGGGATGAGGAGCAACTGTATGGGTTTTTCCCATCGGACGTATAATCCTGCCATTGGGAATAACAGTCTTTCCTTCCTTATTTATGCTTACGTATTCGTCTCCGGCAGGTGCAGAAATTATGTAATCCTTTGGCTGGGCAAATAATAGTTTTGTTAAACAAATGAACATAATTGAAGTAGAAACTGTTTTTAGACAACATTTTGAACCGTATTCTTTTAATCTGGGTTTCATAAATTTTTATTTGCTTGGGAAATTTCAAAAATTATTTATTTCAATTAGCAATCAAACGAACAAGATACTGATCCATATCATCCTCATAGATCATTTCACACTCCCATCCGCTTTTTTCTGCCAATACTTTAAGGGTATTGAAATCAACATATAACCATTTAAACCAATTTCCTTTGATATTCTGGTATTCATATTGATAGGATATTTCACCAAAATAATTGCTGGATATAAATTCATCAGGTTTATAGAGGTAAGCAATATCGGATGAATCAAAAACAAGTTGTCCTCCCGGCATCAATAAATCCTTTATATAATTCAGGAAATAGCGTAATCCGGTGATATCTCCACAGAGGCCTATGCCATTCATCAATAGTATTATGGTATCATATTTTTCAGTATGGAATTGCATTATATCTGTATTGATAATTTTTTTAAGTCCCCTATTTTTCATAATTTCACAGGCTTTTTTTGAGATTTCCAGGGCGGTGACATCGATTGCTCGGGACTCTAAAATCAGGGCATGGCTACCAACTCCGGCACCAATATCCAGAGTTTTACCTTTGCATAAGTTCAATGCGGTTATCTCCAAATCCGGCATATCTGCTTCTGGTCTGAAAAAAATATCAATTGGCATTTCTTCCGGATGTCCGTAACTGTTATGCAACCATACTTTGCCTTGAAGTTTACCCCGGTATTGATCCATTAATGCCGTGCCATAAATATCCATTGCTAACTTGCTAATGATTCATTAAATTAAATATTTTGGAATTGAAGTCTGTACAACCTTACTGCTTTGGTAAAAATACTCGATAATAATACTTCTTAACCTAATATTTTTCGATTTTCATAAGATAAATTTTCTTAATTTTTTACCCGATTTTTTTACTAAAATATTTAGTAAATTGCGATTTAAAATTGCTGATAAAATTATACTTAAATTGGAACATTTAATCTGAATATATGTCAACAGAAGTCAAATGTCCATCCTGCGGTCACTCATTTCCGCTAGAGGAAGCTATAGGCAAGGAATATGAACAAGAATTGCGAGACAAAATGATTGCCTG
>VGGW01000225.1 GCA_016868395.1 Bacteroidota bacterium
GGATGAATTACAGGATAAAGTAGGAGCAAAAATCGCAGAATTATGCCATGCTGAAGCTGCTACAGTAACTTCAGGAGCATTTTCTGCCATTATGCTGGGAACTGCAGGTGTACTTTCTGGCCTGGATGCAAAAAAGGCTGCAATGATTCCTCATTTAGAGGGAAGCGGTATGAAAACCGAGGTTATCTTGCAGAAAGGACACAATATTGGTTATTATCAGGCCATGAAAAATTGTGGTGTAACGATGGTTTGGGTAGAGACACGTGAAGAACTTGAGCGTGTCATTAATGAAAAAACAGCCATGATGGCCTTTATGAATTGCAATACAAATTCAGGTCAAATTAAACACCAGGAATGGTTAGAGGTTGCGAAAAGACGCAATATTCCTACCCTCATTGATATCGCTGCTGATGTTCCTCCAATTGAAAATTTCTGGAAATTTAATGATATGGGTTTTGATTTGGTATGTCTTTCCGGTGGTAAGGCCATCCGTGGTCCTCAGAGTTCCGGCGTATTAATGGGTAAGAAGGATTTAATTGCAGCAGCACGACTCAGTGCATCACCAAGAGGAAGTACAATTGGCAGAGGTCATAAAGTGAATAAGGAAGAAATTCTGGGTTTATATGTTGCTATCGAAAAATTCATTCGTACCGGAGAGGAGGAATGGAATTTCTGGATGAAGCAAATTGCTCATATAGAAAATACGGTTAAAAATATCAAAAGTGTCAAAACGCGTGTTTTTGTACCGGAATGGGCTAATTCAACTCCTAATTTGGAAATCTCATGGGATCCTGCCGTTATTCCATTTACCGGTCAGCAGATACAGGAAAGACTTAGTAAAGGGGAGCCTGGTATTGAGTTAAATGCCGGAAAAAATAACATCTCTCTGGTAACTTTCATTATGGTTCCCGGTGAAGAAAAAATTGTGGCTGCACGTATAAGGGAGGAGTTATTAAAAGCCTAATCGATGATGGTAATTACCCATCAGATTAAAAGGCCATGGAATTAATGATTCCTTGCTGGTTTTGATTACAATTCTGAAGGACTTACGGCAAATCGTAAGTCCTTTTTTTATTGTATGCTTGCAATATCTTCTGGCTCGCCCGCAATTTCTAAAAAAAAATATTCTGTGAATAAAGAGCCTGAATGCTGAAGATAATATAAATCAGATGCTGTATCGGAGGATTGGGCGACAAAGTCAACCGGACCATGACTTAACGAATAATCTCCTTTTAGTTTTGGCCAAGCAGCTTAAGCTGTTCAAGTTCTAATTTAACAGGTTAAACCGGTATTGATTAATAGCTTTTAATCTATTTGATGGTTTTTTTAAAATGCAATATCTACCCTGATTTATAAAATATTCAAATAAACTATTTGAAATTGCTGACTAATAAGCTTAACTTAGCTTAGGATTGATAAAAGCTCATTCGGGAGGCTGATTATTTTTCTAAAATTTTAGAAAACAGGGTCTGTTGCCTGTGGTCCCGGGTTCTGCCTTTTTTTTGCGGGAAATTAAATTGTTGTCATGAGATTGGGTAGGGCAAAAAAGATAGAGCTGCCACCCGGGTTTGTTTAACAGGGTCTGGAGTTCTATTAGGGGACTGTCCGTTGCGATGAAAAACAGCAGCGGGTAAACTAAACCTTGCCGCAGGAAGTATCTTCCGGCTACGAATCATCTGAAATCAAGTACCATTTCTTGCCGGAAATACTCCGGAGGAAAGGACTAAACGAAGCGATAACATGTAGGTATTGCTTTCAAAAATCAAATCATACGCCTCCGGAGAGGCATGAGAACCATGATATAGGTATTTCTTTATCTTTCATATATCGAACTCAGGTTAACTAAATAAAATTGTCCAAATAAGATCATGTCAAAATTAAATTTAACTCCTGATCAGGTGGATCAATACCATCGGGATGGGTACTTGATTATCAAGCAATTTTTCAATTTAGAGGAATCAAAGAAGTTATATGATGTTGCGACTTCTGATATTGTTGTCAGTAAAAATGCAATCAACGTCAATGATCGGTCAGGTAAGCGTAGTAAATTATCACTTTGGTATAAACCCGGTAATGACACGTATGGCCTTTTGACAAGAGGTGAAAGTTTAGTAAATGCTGTGAATCAATTACTTGATGGTGATTCGCAGGTTTGTCACTTTCATTCAAAACTGATGCAAAAGGAACCACATGTTGGCGGTGCATGGGAATGGCATCAGGATTATGGGTATTGGTATAAAAATGAGTTTTTATTACCCAACCAAATGATGTCTGTTATGGTAGCAATTACACAGGCAACTAAAATAAATGGCTGTTTACAAGTAATTAAAGGCTCACACAAAATGGGCAGAGTGGAGCATGGGTTTGCCGGAGAGCAGGTAGGAGCCTCCCAGCGATACGTAGATTTGGCTTTAAAAACGATGGATTTGATTTATGTAGAATTGGATCCGGGCGATATTTTGTTTTTTCATAGCAACTTAATACATCGTTCTGAAGCTAATTTATCAGAAACACCCCGTTGGTCATTAATTTCCTGTTATAATCGAGCTTCTAATTTTGGATATAATGACTCTGCTTCTGCTTTTTCAAGCATTACTCCAATTGAGATGGTTCCTGATGACGCCCTTTTGTCTTGGGAAGCCTCCGGTCTTATAGAAGATGAATCAGATTTCTTGGCCAAGGAGGATGATATTGCTCTCCAATAAATAATCAAATACAATGCTAATGAATAGCGTATTCCTTTAACTGGTTTTAACTGCTTAAACTCACTTTTCTAGGTCACTTCACCACCATATCCGAGAACGGGATGACATAAGCCTGAAGGAAAACGAATAGTCCCACAAGTGCAGCAAGGGCTAAACTGTGGAAGAATACATAACGAAGAATTTGTCCCTCATGTCCATACCAATTTGTAGCCGTACTGGCTACAACAATACTTTGAGCGTCAACCATTTTTCCCATGACACCACCTGAACTATTAGCAGCTGCCATCAAAATCGGACTGACATCGGTTTGCTTAGCAGTAATGGTTTGAAGACTTCCGAATAGCACATTAGATGCCGTATCAGATCCGGTTAAGGCCACACCAAGCCATCCTAACATGGTTCCAAAAAATGGATAAAGTACCCCTGTTTTTGCCAAAGCGAGACCTAAAGTAGCGTCCGCTCCGGAATATTTGGTTACATAACCAAGTCCGAGCATAGCCGCTATGGTAATCAATGAGAATCTAACTCTCCAAATGGTCTCCCAGTAAATTTTTAACATTTCACTGAGGGAGTAACCTATTGCAAAGCCAGCAATGAGGCCGGCAATTAAAATACCGGAGCCGGTAGCTGATATCCAGTTAAGTTTGAAAACGGCTTCTTCGGTTTTTGTCGGTTTATCTGCCGTTTCCAGTGGTGCGATAGGAGGGGAACGTTTTACTAAATTGTGCAAATATGAAACTTCATACTCAGGCGCTGATATCGCATTGAGTGATTTCTTTACTGTTGGAACGCCCCATGCAAAAATGAACAGGGTAAGAATAACCCAGGGGGTCCAGGCACGTACCATATCTTTGGTACTTACCCTTACCGGATCAATACCTGTTTGAATTACATCATCTGCATTTGGTAATTGCCATATTGTTTTTGGCTGCCAAAATTTAAGTAAAACGATGATCGATACGATAGAAACTATGGATGCAAAAATATCCACTAGCCAAGGTCCGTGATAATTCGATACCACAAATTGGGTGATGGCAAAAGATAAACCAGCAGTTAGGGCAGCCGGCCAAACACCCATCATTCCTCTGAATCCTGCCATTGCCCAAATTACCCAGAATGGTACAATGAACGAAAATAAAGGTAACTGCCTACCAACCATAGCCGACAGTTTTAATATGTCAATATCTGTAACTGCAGCAAGGGCTATTATAGGTGTTCCAAGTGCTCCGAATGCGACAGGCGCTGTGTTGGCAATCAAGGATAGGCCGCAAGCAGCCAATGGCCTAAATCCGAGCTGAATAAGGATTGCAGCCGTAATGGCCACCGGGGTACCAAATCCTGCCGCCCCCTCAAAAAAAGCTCCAAAAGCGAAGGCGATCAAAATAACCTGGATTCTAGGATCTGGAGCTATAGTCGACAAATGCATTCTTATCAAAGTAAATAAACCCTTATTGACAGTAAGTTGATAAAGAAATATCAGATTTAAAACTATCCATCCAATAGGAAATAATCCATAGG
>VGGW01000226.1 GCA_016868395.1 Bacteroidota bacterium
GCTCAGTCGGCATCATATAAATCATAGCCGTGCGGGAATTCATTGCAGCTTCTAATTCTTCCTGTGTTTCCACAGTGATTACCTTTACACCCACATTACGAACCGCGTGGTCGTAAGTATTGCGTGAATGACGTGGGATGATCACCTCATATTTTTCGAATCCGGTAAGGTCTGGGACGCGGACGAGTTTCTCAGGATTTCCTCCTGTTACTGCGGCAATGGTGCTGATTTTTATTCCACCGGCACAACCACAAGATACAACCCCCCATTCTGCTCCTGAGAGTTCAGCAAGTCTCTTTCCAACGCCCATAGCCAGTTCATCCAATTGTACATAATTGGATTGTGCATTGTACATCGCCTCTTTAGCTTCCGGAACAAGGGTAGATGCACCAATAATGGTAAATGTGCCGCGACAATTGATTACTGGTTCAACCCCAAGGGATCTGTAAACTTCAGGACCAAATTTCATTGGGCCTGTGGCCTTATTTATTCCATCAAGTATTCCGGCCATACCTGATCCTTCACTATTGATGGCAGCTTGTGTACTTCCAACAATTCCACCGGCTAATGGTAGCATCGTCAGACCTTTAATTACGTCTCTACGTTTCATTTAACTATTTGATTTAAGTTTGTTTAATTTAAGATTTACCCCAAAGGATTTTCTAATTTAAGCACTTCAACAAAAAATACAAGCTATTGTTAGTACTATTCATGTTACATCAGCTTGAATCCAGAGTAGGTCATTATTACTGCATAGCCTTTCTAAACTCGATGACCTCCTGTACACTTACTGCGCTGGCATTATTCCCAAAATTGGACCTTATGTAGGTAAGAATTTTAGCTACATCCTCATCTTTTAGGAAATTATGTGCCGGCATCAAACCATTGTAGGGTTTACCGTTAACCATAATTTCTCCATTTAAGCCTTTTAGTACGACGTTCAGCAATTTAGTTTTATCACCGGTAACCCAATCTGTTCCTCCAAGCGGAGGGAATCTGTTACCATCACCCTTACCATCATTCTGGTGGCAAGCAGCGCAATAGGTATTATAAAGTGCAGCTTCAGGTTTAATTTTCCCTCTTTCAAGGTCATCCTTTATTTTGTCGGGGGTGCGGATATGCGAAAGCTTCTTATGTTCTTCCATTTTAGAAAGTTGTGCACTTCCAAACTTCTTCCGATCCCCCTTGAACATGACCCGCCAAATCCTCCCTTGCTCGGTTTCGCTGATGTATAATGAACCATCCGGCCCCTCAGCTATACCCATAGGCCTTAATTTTGTATCTCTAACGTTGACTATGGGATCAACTCCGGCAAATCCATCAGCAAATACCTCCCAATCTCCAGATGGTGCTCCATTTTTAAAAGGGACAAATGCAACAAAATAACCTGCTTGCGGATATGGAGCACGATTTGTTGAACCATGGAAGGCTATGAATGCTCCGTTTTTGTAGTGCTCAGGGAATTGATTACCCTGATAAAAGTATAAATCATTTGGAGCCCAATGACCGGGAAATCCAATTAATGGTTGTGCCAGTTCTCTACCCTTTCCTTCTTTTTTACCATCTCCACCATATTCCGGGGTCAATAATTTTTTCTTTTGAATCTGATCATAATAGTAATACGGCCATCCTGCATCATCCCCCTCCTTAATTTTCAGAAATTCTTCTGAAGGCAATACTGCACTTTCCCAAGGGGTATAAAGTTCAGGAAAGAGACGATGAAGATTATCTCTTCCATGTTGTACTACATATAAACTCTTATCGGCTTTATTCCAGTCCATGGCCACAATACTCCGTAATCCGGTAGCAAATAAAGTTCCGTCCTTTTGTGTCAGACCGGTTTTATTTGCATCAAAACGCCAGATGCCACCATGTTGCACTAATTCAGGGCAAGGCATGATCCCGGGTTGGCCCGGCTTTCCTCCGGGGGTATTTGTCATATCCATACAATTATTAGACGGGGTTCCGAAAGGGACGTACATAAAACCTTTATCATCAAATGATACCGGTTTTGTAATATGCCAGTGCGCACCGTGTTCATGGTCATCGGTTAAAACGGTTTCCATCGGACTGTCCGGAATTAGTTTTCCGGGAGTTAGTTTGTTTCTATAAATAGCCAATGAAGAACTATAATACAGATAGCCTTTATGAATACGCATTCCGTTGGCTAAACTGCCAACATCTTTATAATTACCAAAATGCTGGATAATATCAGCCTTTCCATCATTGTTAGTGTCTCTCAAGGCCACATTGCCACCTTTATCTGAAAATCTGAGTTTTACATAAATATCTCCATTGTCATTTACAGCGAGATGGCGGGCAGGCCCCAGACTTTCCACAACTACCACGGCTTCAAAACCATCCGGGAAACTAAGTCCGCCATTATCCGGGTCAGATGGTCGTAGTCCGCCCTTATATCTAATCAAAGTTAGACTCAAGATACTGGCAACCAGCATAGCGGATAGAATGTAATAAACAGGTTTATTAAAAGCTTTATGAGTCATTGGTAGTTTCATAGTCGATTTATTTTTTGGGGTTCAATGTTGTTATTTTAAGCGCTTCATAAAACAGACACTATTTTCCATGTTAGCGTACTGCCCATAATTAGGAATTATTTGATAGGCACATTTATGGTAAAGTCTGATTGCTGCAGTTTGTCTTGTGCCGGTCTCTAAAATGCATTTTTCAAACTTCATTTCAGTCGCCCAATGCTCCAGTTCCCTTAAAACAAGTGCTGCGGTTCCATTTCCTCTGCTTTCAGGTTCAGTGTACATTCTTTTGATTTCCATGGTTTTCGAATCATACTCCTTGATGGCACCACAGGATATTGCTTGCTTGGTTTTATAAGCTATCACCACATGCTTGATTTGCTTAATGCTGTTGAACTGAGAATAGAAGGAGTGCTCCTGACCGTCACTTTCAGCGAGAAATAAATCAAGTTTTTTTACCAGGCTGATAAAATCATTATTCGTTGAATCTGTTCTCAATAAACGGATCATTTAATCGATGGAATGCATTAAGCCGGTTGAATACATATAACTTGGCAGGTTGATCATTCAAAATTAATCAAAACTGTTCTTGACTTTTGTAACAATTAAATCTTAGGCTTTTTTTATCTGGGGCTTAATTGAAGTCAAGTCGGCAATTTTAATCGGTTTACCACTGTCAATGCTGTTTCTGGCCGCAATACCTGTCAGAATGGCCAAAGCTCCGTCGCGCAATCCTGCAGCTTGCCTGTGAACGTCGGTTTGATTGGGCAAGAATATATGCTGCTTCATGCGCTCATCTCCTCCGCCGTGTCCCCCCTCAGTATTAGATATTCTGAAGATTTCTCGCTTTCCAAAATTTTTGGTTAGTTCTATTTCATCAAAACCCTCTTCTTCCCATGGTTGTCTTTCCTTAATCCAGGCGTCTAATTTTCCCTTGGTTCCGTTAAAGGAGATTCGATAACCTTCATATGGTGAATAAGCTGTTAATGAATAACTCACCTGCACTTTATTGGCATATTTTATCTGCACCGCCATTTTATCAAAAATGTCAATGTCTTCTTTCCAAACACATCCATCCCTCAGGTAGCCATCATATTTTTCATTTTCAACATACAGTTTCATCAATCTAGGATTTTTAGTGATGTCCCAGAAGAAATCGCATTGTTTGGTATGCGGACAGGTACGGCAATTGGTATGTCTGAATGAATTATTCTTTCCATAAAACTCTAAGGAACCATAAGCAAAAACTTCTTCAGGATCAGAGTCAATCCACCAATTTAACAGATCAAAGTGATGAGATGCTTTATGAACCAACAAGGAACCTCCCTTTTCACGCAGTCGATGCCACCTTCTGAAATAATCTGCTCCATGACTTGTATCCAAATACCAATGAAAGTCGACAGAAGTGATTTTGCCAATTGCATTTGAGCGAAGTAATTCATAGATCTTGACCCGGTGCGGTGAATATCTGTAATTAAAGGTCACCCTCACACTTTTTCCTGTTCTTTTTTGGGCTTCTAAGATGGCCTGGCACTTTGTTTCATCCGTTGTGAGGGGCTTCTCAGTTATAATATCGGCCCCCATTTCCATTCCTTTGATGATGAATTCATGATGAGTATTATCTACCGACATAACCATTAGAATTTCCGGCTTTGTTTCGCGCATCATTTGGTC
>VGGW01000227.1 GCA_016868395.1 Bacteroidota bacterium
TTTTGCAAGTGCTAATGAACATAAAGTAAACGAGATACGGGCAATTGCAGGTACTGATATCCTATTAAAAAGTCTGAATGATCTTGAATGCTTCGATACTATTCCTGAAACAGGTAACACATTTGCTGAAAATGCCAAACAAAAAAGCAGATATGTTTTCGAACGTTACAATTGTAATTGTTTTGCTGATGATTCAGGCCTTGAAATTGATGCCCTAAATGGAGAGCCGGGAGTAGATTCGGCCCAATACTCAGGCAGTCGTGATTTCGAACAAAATATGCAATTGGTTTTGGATCGCCTAAATGGCCAGCAAAACCGAACTGCCAGATTCAAAACTGTGATTTCACTGATACTCCATGGCAAAGAATATCTTTTTGAAGGAAGTATTGAAGGAAAGATAAGCTTAAAAAAATCAGGCAGTGCAGGCTTCGGCTATGACCCTATTTTTCGGCCGAAAGGCTATAAATTAAGCTTTGCCGAAATGGATCCTGCTGAAAAAAACAGAATCAGTCATCGTGCAATTGCTCTTAATAAATTGATTGGGTTTCTTAAATCTCAAATTTAAATTTAACGGAGTCGATTCAGAGCCTTACCGTTCTATGGCCCTATCAACTGATTCTAGATTGCTTTAGTCTTGTTCTTCCCGCGGACTGAAAGTCCTTTGTTCTCCTGTTTTTTTGTGCCAGATTGATGTGTTACTCTGAATCAGTTATTGCAAGCCTTCTTAGTTCAAAATGCCACATCTGCAAAGCATTGCGTCCAAATATATAACAGTAACAGATAAAATAATCCTTACTGAAGCAAGAATGTTCGGCCTTAGGTATTGTAAATAAAAGATAATTTACGGACACAAGTATCCGAAATAAAAAGCCGAAATAAGTTGTAAAAAACTGAATCTGGTTTAATAAACAACTTATTTTAGCTGTTGATTTTTAAAGGTCTAATCTAAAACGAATTAATTCAACTGGGAATAATCGACCTACTGCTTTCCTGCTGCTGATTTAGGTTTAGCTTGAACTGCTTGTTTGTCTTTTTCCTGACTTTTTCCTTTGATTTGCGATTTTACAGGTGCTTTTGCTGATACTTTTGCAGATGTTTTTGCGGGTGATTTTTTTGCAAGCTCCACCTTCTTCTCTGCTTTTGATAGCTGTGGAATAATTTCTTCTTTGGATTTTGGACGATCTCTTGGCTTCCAGATAAAGCCTTTTAAAACCTTTTGCTCTTCTTTTATGTCTTCCATTGGAGTAATTGAAGCATCGATTGAACGAATAGCTGTAATACTTTCCAGCTTACTATCCTTTAGCATGATCTTTAAACGGCCGCTGACCAAATGATTCAATCCTGTATAGGATGAGTCTTCTTTTACATAGTAAACGCTCTCTGCATTACCATCCACAAACATCCTGTTCAGCTTATTATTTTGGAAATAGCCTGTAATTACTTTCCCTTTAATCTGATTAAAATTCGTGGAGTCGGCATCTTCTGTGCTCACGATAAAACTGTTATGCTGTAATAGCATATTATCCATTTTCTTATTCTTCATCTGCAAATAGACCGTATCACCCGAGAGTTGTGAACCCTGCGCCCAAATCATAGGGTTGACAAAGCATCTAACCGTGGAATCGGCATAACTGAAAAACATGGAGTCGGCTCGGGCCTGTAAATCCGACTTAAATATTTTCGCCCGATGATAAGCAATTATAATTCTGGTTTTGGCAGTGTCCCTTGAAACTGAATCAGGAGTAATGTCAGGTTCTTTGAGGCTATCTGCTTTGGCCTTTCCGGAAGAGTTATCAACTTTTATAGCCTTTTTAGCCTTCTTTGATTGAGATGAGGGAGCTTGATCGGATTTTGCCATGAGCTTTTCCTTATCCGGAGGAATAATTAATTGATCAGGATCCCTGGTTTTTACGGATGTTTTAAGCGTGTCGAGATCAGAGAGATTTTGATCGCTGAGGCCAGTAGGAGTATTTATTTTAACATCCGGCAATATCTGCGTAACAGGAGGCTGATCCGATTGGCCCCCAAGCTGTTTATCCGGAATCATTTCCTCCTTCTTGTACGGAATTAAATCACGGTTATAAATCACCTTGCTGAATAAAGTATCCGCTGTCATCCAAATCGAGTCCACTTTAGCAGAATCCGATTCAGAAATAATGACAACATAGGGATTTAGGGTAACCAGAATACTTTCATCTTCCTTTTTATAAAATCCTATTCCTCCTCTAAGCTGCGCTTTTTCTGCCGTATCAATAAAAAAAACATTACCGACAGCCCTTCCATAACCGGCTTTACGATCGTAAAACAAACTGTCTCCGGTCAATGACTTACTACCCTGGGTATAGAGATTATTTTTACCAAATCGAGCCTGATCATTATTGGTATTGTAGGTTCCATTTTCTGTATAGAGTGTATCATCCTTACCGTAGATATTGGTTGGTCCATAGAAATAAGCAATTTTCGAATTGGAATTATAACGAAGCGTATCTGTTTTGATCAGCGCATCAGGGGTAGTAAGCACCACATCATACCTGAAATAAGCATCTCTGGATTTTTCGAAATAATAACCATTCTTACTGGTTAGCACATTTTTATCATTAACAATCTTTCCTCCACCGATATAAGTTCCGATTTTGGTTGTCATATTATAGGTTAAATGATCGGTCGTTAAGGTCGCATCCCCGTCAATTAATCTTACCTTTTGGGTTAGAATCGCAAGTTTGGTATTTCCGTCATAGTTTAGATGATCTGAATAGATAACAGTACCTGAAGGTTGCGTAATAACCACATGGCCAAATGCTTCAAAAGTATTGGCCGCTTGATTAAAATCAGCACTATCTGAAGCAAGCGTTGAACCTTCCTGAACAAATACCGGTCGGAGGATCCGCGTAAACCCGGAAGCCTGAAAGCCTTTGACCAATTCGGAGGATCTAATCTCTATTTGGCGCCCCTGAGCAAAGACCGCAGCCGTAACCATTGAAAGCAGAATTGAAATTATGATCTTTCTCACTTTACAAAAATAGTTTTTTGGCTAAGGATTTTTAATTAAATAATTTTGAGCAAATGGAAGCCATTATACGACTGCAATTATTCATCAAACAGCATGCCCTTTTTCTAATGAAGGATCATATTCTCCTTGCCGTAAGTTCAGGTCGTGATTCTATTTTGATGGCGCATCTTTTCAAAGCTGCTGGATATCATTTCGGCATTGCCCACTGTAACTTCAATCTAAGGGGATCAGAATCTGAACTGGATGAACAATTTACGATGAAACTTGCCAAAGAATTAGAGGTGCCGTATTATACGTGTTGCTTTGATACCATGGCATACGCCACTAAGAATCATATTTCCGTTCAAATGGCAGCCCGGGATCTCCGGTACAATTGGTTGGAAAAAATTAGAAAGGAGTTTAACTTTCAGTACATCGCTGTTGCTCATCATCAAAATGATGTTATTGAAACCATGTTGCTCAATCTAACCCGAGGTACTGGCATCTCAGGATTGCATGGTATTTTACCGAAAAAAGGCAAAATCATTCGTCCGATTTTATTTTTAAGTCGTGATGAGATTGATCAATTGGTGGAACAGGAAGGCTATACATTTCGCGAAGACAGTTCCAATCTATCAACAAAATATTTAAGGAATAAAATACGTTTGGAGATAATTCCTATTCTAAAAGAAATTAATCCTGCGCTAGAGCAAACATTTGAAGCTAACCGAAAACGATTCGCTGAGCTGGAGATATTATTAGACTTACAAGTTCATGAACTGAAGGAGAGCTTATTTATCAAGATGGCAGAAGATGAATTTGTGATTAGCATACAAGAACTCAAGAAATTAAATCCGCTTAATACCTTACTTTATGGTTTATTTCATCCTTATGGATTTACCGAAACGGTTCTTAATGATCTGGTGAAAGGATGGGATGGAAATTCTGGAAAAGTATTTTGTTCTTCTTCTCATCAATTGCTAATGGATCGAGGACGTCTTATCCTAAGCCGTTTAAATTCGGATGTACCTGAGGATGTATTTATTGACCCGATTAGTTCAGTTTATATTTGGAATAATCAAAAATTCAGGTGTAAAACCTTGAAAATGAATCGGTTTAAG
>VGGW01000228.1 GCA_016868395.1 Bacteroidota bacterium
TTTCTAAAGCCTAGTTCTTCAAGCAAATCGAAAATGCCAAATAGCAATCCTCTTTTTGCACCTCCGACTATGATGAAATTATCCCCTTCAATTTTGCGGATAAACCCGGCCTCAGGAATTTTACTGCTATTGATTTGCCTGGCTTTGGCAAAATCTGTTTCACCAAGATAAATCCCGTTTATAACTTTTGATTCCCCCTCTGAAACAATTGGAATTGCCTTTTTTGATAGTTTGGATAAATATTGCTGAAGGGCCAGAGCAGCTTCTTTTTCAATCAGCCCGGCCCGTGAGGGAATGATGATCTCATAATCGATCATATTATCTCCACTCATTTGCCTGCCCAAAAGACTGTCTTTTAATCCTGCGCTCAGCAAATCCGGCAAAAAAGTTAATCCTGCTGCAGCAATACCGGTGTTCTTTAAAAATTCTAATCTTGAGATAGTCTTAACTGTATCTTTTTTCATGGGTATACTTTCTTATATATTTTACTATCCCAAATTTTGTTCTCCAAAACGGAATCATTATTCTCAAAGTTCCCTCCTGGGCCGGTATGTATGGTGTTGGTAGACTCTATTGTTCCCGTTACCATCAACTCCCTAATCAATTCTCGTTAACTCAATTTTAAATTCCGGATTATCAAACACGTTCTTAGAGAATTTGTAATTGCTGTAACTGTCAATATCTATAAAGCCCTCTTTTTCAATAAAATTTCCGCTTATGCTGACCTGAATTCCAACCTTTAATTTATCGGTCAGCTCTTTTTTGCTTTTATCAATCAAACTACTTAAAACAATGGCTTTTTGTGCTGATTTATTCGATGGATCAATAGGCATGCTGAAATTGGCTTCTATGGAAGTGGGCTTATCAATCACTTCAATCAGACTTGCCTGCCAGAGATCAAATTTTAAAGTAAGACTATCCTTCACATAAGCTTTGGTTAAGAGTATTCCGTTGTTGAGCTGGACATTCCTGTTGCCATTATTCTCATCCGAAGAGTTAACGGCATCTCGGATGAATTTGACGTACTTCTGAAAGTTGAGCTGTTCCTTTGGGCCTTGTTTTTCTTCATTTTTTCCGCAGGATGTCATGAGGAACAGTAGGCCTGCAATAATGAAATTTCTCATATCCTTATAGTTTTAAAACCTAATAAAGCAATTATTTCGGGTTATTTAGTACGACTAAATGTAACCAATGGCCCTCAAAATTCCAATAAATCCCACAAGTATCCAAAACACATTAAGGAGCGTATAGGCATGGTCTTTTTTTAGAATGGCACACCAGGAAAGTAGAAATGCATCAGCTGTATTGAAGATCCAAACAAACAGAAATGGGCTTTGCGGACCAAGCCAGCTGACCAGAGTGAAGCTGAATATCCGCATGAGCACTCCGATCATTTCAAAAGCCTTTATATTTCGTAATATAAATTTATTCATAAGTTTCTTAAACTAATTAGTTCTTTCAATTGTTGAGGGTATTTGTCCGATTTTAAGTTGATTGAGCTTATCATTGAAATTCAGGGATTTCATAAAGTTGAAGGTAATACCAAGTTTGCTCGGGCATATAGATCTGCTTCGTGAAATACCTCTGCAAAAATATTGGAAGCTTTATTTGCACCTATCGGTGCATCCTGCCGGTTCTCTATAATTTGAAAATTATTGTCAAGATGATTAAGGCTTTCACAATTCTCAAATCCCATCGATTTTTGAACCTGACCGATGATTTTCCTAAAGCATATTCTGCTAGCCTCAAAAGCCTGTGGGGCACTAATTTGATTACTCAAAAGCTCTAATTTTTGGTCAAGCACATTTTTTATCGGAAACGGAATGGCAACATAAGCAATACTGTCCCGGGAATTGACTGCGGGATAATTGCCTCCGGTTTTCGGTAAATTTTCGAGACTAATTTCGATAGAATCAATATTTAGCAGCAAATACATGGTCATTTATTCAGATAAATAGTAAAAATACGCATCTCTGAGGAAATGCCATTGATTTCAATTCAAAAGGACAAACCCATTTATCTAAGTCTGTCCTTTAGTCATGTGATCTTAAATTATTCCGGCCTGAGCAGGGTTAAGTTTACACTTGATTTTTCAATTTTATCTCTGGAATAATAAATCGGGAAGTGCTGATCTTTGGCCCAGGGTTCAAAGAGGTTTCTGTAAAAGGGACTATCAGGATTACCTGATTGCCCCGGCCCATTCGTTGCAACTGCAGCATCCCAATCACCGGTGTTCACGATTATCCGGAATGAGGCTCCGGCATTTTGACGTAAATTCCCGCTGGTCGAGCCCGGAGTATCGGCATAGCCCCCACGAGGCAGGGGGCCGAGGTCTAAACGGGTTTTGATGCTATCTTTAACCAGATGGCCTAGTGGATGGGCCATGTAGCTATGCTTGTATTTTTCCTGACCATATTGCCATTTACTTTTATCGGGGCCAAGTTTTTCTTCCAGATCTTTTAACCCGGCACGAAAGGTTTCAGCCAGAAAGCGGTCTCTTTCTGCCACAGGATTAGAGCCAAATTTTTTATCCGGATTCATAATCCATTCGATTATTTTGCTGGTCTGCAGACTGATTAGGCCTTTGGCTGATTCTGGAATAAATCTTTCACTGGCTTGTGTTTTAATTTGATTCTCCCATGCCACATAGATTGTAGCTTCAACGGACTGCGGATTTAACCTGAAATCCCAGGTTTTGAGTTGTTCCCTTGCCTCTGCTTCCTTACCTGATAACGATAAATTGTTGAGCAGTGGACTAAGTGTTCTGGCCGGAATAGAAAGATAATCAACCTGTAGGGCTTTCATATCCTCCATACTTAACTTTTTTTCCGTGTCCAAAACCTCGTTGATTCGGTTTCCGCGGAAAGGATCAGCCCAGGAAAAGCCTGTGGCATCCCAATGCTTAAAGTTTTCAGGTGTGAGATTCTGATTGGCCGTTGCGAAAAATCCATTAGCCGGATTAAAGGTATGCGGCCGTTCCTTAATTGGTAAACGACCATCCCATTCAAATCGGCCATCACCCGGGACAGGTACCAGTCCGCTGAAATTTTTTCTAATGGGTTGATAACCAACTACCTGCCATCCAATATTTCCTTTCTTGTCTGCCCAAACCATGTTCAGACTTGGGATATGGCTATACGAGCAGGCTTCTCGGAATTCTTCCCAGTTTTTGGCCTGATCCATTCTTAGAGAGGCCAGATAGGGTGCTGCCCCGGGTTCCAGCCACCCGCATCTGACTGCATAGGCCTTTTTATTTAGACTGTCTACATAACTTACCGGGCCATGACGTGTATAAAGTAAATCGACTACTACATCTGCTTTACCTTTCACTTTTATCTTTTCCTGTATCACCTTCATGTTTTCCCATTTTCCCTGATACTGATACTGACGCAGATTAGCCGGATTCAGATCGTAAACATAAAGATCCTCGCTATCGGTTCCGAAAATTGTTAAACCCCAGGCTCCGTACTCATTATGTCCGATTGAAATGCCCGGAATTTCAGGTTCACCACCCCCCACTACATTCCATCCTGGTGCAACCAGGTGACTCATGTAACGCAGGGATGGGACAGATATCGTCCGATGTGGATCATTAGCCATAAAGGCTGCACCCTCCTCCATTTTATCAGCGCGTACCACCCAGTTATTACTGCCAATAGATAGTTTATCCTCTTTTGATTCGTCTGCAGGGAGCATATTCGGATTGAGGCTGAGCTTCGCCTCGGCTCTGTATTCCGATTGAATATCCTCCGGTTCAAATTTGACCGGAGCACGAAAGGCATCATACAATTCGAGGATATCATCAAATAATAAGGCTTTGTTGATCGAGGAATCCAAGTCTATGTCGGGTACTCGCGGATGAAACGAGGATAGCTTTTTCACTTTTTCAGAACCCAACCGGGCTACGGCACGGCCGGTCTTCAATTCAGCGCCTATGTTTCCCAACAAACCCTGATGCCTTGAGATTACTACCTCCGGAGTCCATTTGCCCGGTTTTATATTTAAAATTTTGAATTCTATCGGTAGTTTTTCGGGGGTTTTATT
>VGGW01000229.1 GCA_016868395.1 Bacteroidota bacterium
ACGTTCAGAGATACCAGTAATACAAACGGCCAAAAAATTGTCAATTGGATTTGGGATTTCGGAGATAATGAATTTTCTGATAAACAGCACCCAACTCATACCTATAAAAAGAGCGGTACCTATAAGGTTAAACTGATCGTTGAAGTAGAAAATGGTTGTATTTCCGAGGTTTTTTCTAAAGATATCATCATTTATGCTCTGCCCGTGGCAGATTTCAGCAGTGCTTCCCCGGCCTGTGAAGCCAAGGCTATCACTTTCACTGATCGCTCGGTTTCCTCGGAGGGCAAAATTGTGAAATGGTATTGGGATTTTGGTGATCTGAGTCCGATAGAAGAAAAGGTTACTCCTGATCCTTTCAGTCATACCTTTAAAACCAGTGGAACCTATACCGTCAAGTTAAGGGTATTGACTGAAAATGGGTGTGAAAGTCTGGCTTTTGAAAAGTCAATCGTAATAAATCCATTGCCTCTTGTCAATTTCGGAGTTCCGGAAGTTTGTATCAGAGACTCTTTTGCCCAGTTTACCGACTCCACCAGTATTTCTGATGGTACCGAACTGAACTATCTCTGGAATTTCGGAAACCCATCTGCAAGTCCGGGCACCAATACATCCACCCTCAAAAATCCAACGCATCGATATACAGTTGCCGGTACTTATCAGGTGACTCTCACCGTGACTTCTAAAGCCGGTTGTGTGAATACATTGGTTAAAACTTTTGTTGTTAATGGTGCAACCCCCATAGCAGGTTTTGAAATTTTAAATTCTTCAAACTTATGCAGTAACAAGGAAGTAGTATTTCGTAATACTTCGACTGTTGATTTTGGCGAAATAGGAAAAATAGAGTGGTTTTTTGATTATGCTAATGCCCCCACCAATAAAATTGTGGATGAGAATCCATTACCAAATAAAGAATATCGCTTTTCTTATCCGGTGTTTAGCGCACCGTCTGCCAGACAAATCAGAGTAAGAATGGTCGCTTATTCGGGGGGGAGTTGTGCGGATGAAGAAATTCAAACCATGATGTTGTTGCCTGCTCCTTCTGTAAGTTTTACTTCCTTATCTAATGTATGTCAGGAAATTGCACCTTTCCGTATTACTCAGGCAACTGAACTATCAGGACAAGCCGGGAATGCAACTTTTTCAGGTCCGGGATTATCGCCAACAGGGATTTTTAATCCGGCACAAGCAGGAGTTGGTATCCATACCCTTCAATTTGTTTTTACCGCCAATAATGGATGTTCTGAATCAATTTCTCAAACCATAACGGTTATGCCAACTCCTTTGGTTAATGCAGGCAGAGATACCATAATCCTGGAAGGAGGTGAAACCAAATTAAATGCAATTGGAAGCGGTAATAACGTAACTTACAAGTGGTTTCCTGCCACAGGATTAAGTCGGGATGATATCCCTGATCCGATAGCAAGTCCGGTAGATGATATTATTTACACGCTAACCGTTACCTCCGATCAGGCTTGTGTTGCTACTGATAACATTCGTATTAAAGTCCTGAAGCAGCCCGAAGTGCCGAATGCTTTCAGTCCAAATAATGATGGTTTAAACGACATTTGGAATGTTAAATATTTGGAGAGCTATGTCAATGCCACCGTAAGAGTATTTAGCAGGTATGGGAGTATTGTTTATCAAAGTAATAAAGGTTATGCAATTCCATGGAATGGTCAATTTAATGGAGTTGATTTACCGATGGGTACCTATTATTACATTATTGATCCCAAAACAAAAGGTCGTAGGGTAATTACGGGCGCAGTCACAATTCTCAGGTAGGGTTGATTAAAATTATTAAATCGAGCCTTGCCTATTTTGCATTTTAAATTGGTATTCAATCCATATCATACTGTGAATAAAATCCGCTTTGGGTGGATTTTTTTTGAACAAAAACTCGGCACTGAATTAAAGCTTCGGTGGGTTTTAATTGGATATCAACGGCAATTTCAAGCCTGATCTAGTCTGAATGAAAAGACTGAATCAGCCGATTAATTGCAGGTATTAATTTCAGAATGAACTACCAGAAACTTTGAGTGCTTACTGACCAAGTATACCTTTATTCATCAGGCATAATTGAGACGAACTCAGGTTAAATGTAGTCCTTTCTTTCATCCTTCCATTAATCAAGATCAGGTCAATCCGATAATTCGATAGATCTTTGCTATTCCATTTCAAGTTTTCTGATCAGTTCAGCACTTTGTGTTCTTCCCTGGTCCAATCTTCCGGCAAAGAATGTTTTAACCTGATCGAAATGTTGTTTATAACCTTCCATATCGCCATAAACAATAAGTGATGACCATTCTCTTACAGCAGAATGGAATTCTAAATCATCCCCCCGTATGGTTTTATCAAATAATGCCGTTTGGATGGATTCTTCAAGTAATTCTTCGTTTTTGAAAAGGTATTCAGCGATCCCTAATCTTAATCTAAATGGGGGTGTTTGACAAATCAGATTATCATAAGGGTTGATACGAAGGTGGTGCCAGGCATCAACCATGCTGAGTAAACTAAGGTGAGAATTTGGCTTCCTGCTTTCCGATCCGGCAGACAAGGAGAACTCCTGCATCACCTTTTCATTAAGCATCAGGGGCTTATGTTCCTGACCAAAAATAAAGTCCCTTGCTTGATATAGCCTTTTCCGGAAAGTTGCTTCATCTTCCTTGATCATTAGTTTAAACAATTCCGATTCGGAGATGGCATACCGTTTGATCTGATGTTTTGCATAGGGGTTCAAAATTGCCAGTCCGCCGTAAATATGTGCCTTATAACTAAATATTCGAAGCGTAATTAAGATTTTAACATTATCAATACCTCCCAGATAGGAGGCATTTTCCCAGGGGAAGAAACCTGCTTCTTTCCAGGCAGTTCCCATACTTTCGAAACCCATGTGAGTTACTGCCTGGGTGTCCGCTACAATTTTATCATGCTCATGGAAGTCGGCTATTTCAACGAGAGTTGAGCCCAGTGTGGCAAGAATATCGGTCATACGTTGATAGGCTTCTTTGGTAGTTCTATGCGGTATAACAATCATTTTCTGACCTTTTGGATCAAATCCAGGACCATGTAGTGAGTGGCAGGTTATGATATGCGCATCTTTCGGGAGATACTTTTCAAAAGCTGCAATTTCCGGATGCTTCACTGAGGTTTGCCCGGCAACTATGGCTCCATATTTGGTGTAAGATCCATACAAGCTCAATACTTCTTCGATTCGCTCGGCCTCTACTGAATAAATGATGACATCTGAAATTCTGGAAACTGCTTTCCCATCATCCATGATCTCAATTCCATATGTTCCAAGCTCAGTTTCAAGCAGGACTCTTCGATGTGGCAAATCGCACCCGTAAACTCGGTATCCTGCTTTGGCAAAAGACTTAGCGTATATACAGCCCATGTCTCCAAGGCCAATTATTCCTATATTCATGTCTGTGGGCTGCAGTATTAAGTGATTAATAAGGCTTTGGTTATTAATCCAATTTTAACAAATGATTATAATTAACAAAATTGAAAAATCTGAATATCTTCAGTGGTAAAAATACCTTATCCGGATAAAAATTATCTTCAATATTACATATTTTTCTCATATTTAATGGGGTCGTATCCATCCGACTGAATAAATTAAAATCAATATGCCAGATTATATTTTATCACTTGATCAGGGGACAACAAGTTCCAGAGCGATAGTTTTTGACCGTCAAGGGAGTATCATTGCAATTTCTCAAAAGGAATTTGAGCAGATTTATCCCAAGCCCGGTTGGGTAGAACATAATCCTATTGAGATCTGGTCAACGCAGGTTTCAGTGGCGACTGAGGCCATCGTAAAAGCAGGACTCAAGCCAAATGATATCCACGCCATTGGCATTACCAATCAAAGGGAAACAACCCTGGTATGGGATAAAGAAACAGGGCTTCCGCTTTATCATGCAATTGTTTGGCAGGATCGAAGAACTTCGGATTATTGTGATTCCATCCGCAAGGAATATGGAGAATTA
>VGGW01000230.1 GCA_016868395.1 Bacteroidota bacterium
GATAAAGGACCCCGGGCCATTAAATGCCTGATTTTAACTCCTACACGCGAACTTGCTATTCAAATCGGTGAAAGCTTCAGCGCTTATGGTCGCCATACCAGCTTGAAACATACCGTTATTTTTGGTGGTGTTCCTCAAGGTTCTCAAGTTGCAGCACTAAAATCCGGAGTAGATATTCTCATTGCAACACCGGGAAGATTATTGGATCTAATCAACCAAAAGTTTATTCAACTTCATTATTTAAGGTTGTTTGTCCTGGATGAAGCAGATCGTATGCTGGATATGGGATTTATTCATGATGTGAAAAAAGTTATCACTAAGATTCCTCAGAAGCGCCAAACTTTATTTTTCTCGGCAACCATGCCCCCTGAAATACAAAAACTGGCGAATACTATTCTTGTCGATCCCAAAAAAGTGGAGGTTACACCTCCCTCAAGCACTGCCGATACAATCGAACAGTCCCTCTTTTTCGTAGAAAAAGGCGACAAGAAAAAGTTACTGATTCACCTGCTGAACGATAAGCGAATCAAATCTGCCTTGATCTTTACCCGAACCAAACATGGAGCCGATAAGATTACCAAAGATCTACTGAAAGCAGGAATTAAAACAGAAGCTATCCACGGAAATAAGTCGCAAAATGCCCGCCAAAAAGCATTATCTAATTTTAAAAGCGGACAAATAAAGGCACTCATTGCGACAGATATAGCTGCCAGGGGAATTGATATTGATGAACTTTCGCATGTGATTAATTATGAATTACCCAATATCCCCGAAACCTATGTACATCGCATCGGCAGAACAGGTCGAGCGGGATCGAGCGGAATTGCACTTTCTTTTTGCGAAGAAGAAGAAATGGAGTATCTGAAAGATATACAAAAACTGATTGGGCGGGACATTCCTGTCATTGAAGATCAACCCTATCACATGCGGGCCGCTTCCTATATTTTTAGTCAGTCCAATAAAAAGAAAGGCAAGCCGGGTAAGAAGTCAAACCCTGAATCGGCAAGAGGGGCAAGCAGTGGAAGTCCAAGAAGACGATTCGGAGGCAACAAAAGAAGATATTAATAGGTTCCGAAATCCAAACGGAAGCTTATTTTTTTCCTGAAAGTACGTTCAACATCAAATCAGCTACCAGCTTATTTCCTGTTGCATTCAAGTGTACTCTATCGCTGGTTAGAATACCTGATTCTTTATTTTCAGGGTTATTTTTCGAATTGAACTCTAAGAATGCCTTTCTGAGGTCGACTAAATCGCATGTGTATTTTTTTGCCAATTCGCGAATGATATTACTGTACCGATTAAGATCACCATCCTGCGAGTTACTGAAATCCGTACGCTCGCCTATTACCGCAGGAGTACAAACGATCACCCGAATACCTGATGCCTGCAATTTTTTAATCATTGCAGTATAAAACGCGATAAATTTATCAGGATCGGTACCCGTTTGTGAGCTTTGCTTATGCCAAACATCATTTACGCCAATATAAATCACCACTACATCAGGCTTTTTACTCAGGACATCCTCCTCAAACCTGAGAAAAAGATCGTAAACCTTATTTCCGCCAATTCCTGCACCAATAAGTTCATAACCTAGATTAATGTTTTCCTTAACAGCCTCCCGCATCAAGGTAATATATCCCCCCGGGTCCACCCCTGCACGGGTTATGGAGTCTCCAAAAAATATAACCTTTACAGGCTTTTGGATTTGCATTGAACACATTAAAATAATCAGTATAAATGAAAGGAATATTTTTCTCATACTTTCAACAATTATAATTTAAGGGTTGATAGACCAAGGCTAAATTCGATTTTTAAATTTAAAACTTAACTCCTCATCTTTGCTCTCTTTATCAAATAAGCATATAAAACCTGGTAAAATCCTTCGTGGATATCAGCATCAATCAAATCAATTTTAAATTGGGCGCACTTTAGTTTCAGTTCCTTGTGATAGGAATCAAAAGCTGCAATATAGGCCTGCTTAACCATATTTGGATAAACTTTTAGTTCGTCTCCATTTTCAATATCAATAAAATGGTAAGGACGGTTTTCAAAATCAAATTCAAGCTCCATTTTATGATCCAACACATTAAAAATAATTACTTCATGCTTGTTATGCTTGAGGTGTTGTAATGCAGAAAACAGTTCAGACAAACCCTGTTGAGTCTCCCCAACCAACATATCACTAAAAATGATTATCAAGGATCTTTTGTGGATCAGTTCGGCAATTTGATGCAAGGCGGAAGCCACATTTGTACGATTTTCCCTTCCATTTCTCTTGTTTAAACGCTCTAATTCAGAGAATAAATATTTTTGATGAACGGTGGTGGATTTAGCTGCCGTAGTCAATTCTAATTTGTCGGAAAAAATACTGAGTCCGAAAGCATCACGTTGTTTTTTAAGCAGATAGATTAAAGAAGCGGCTGAATAAACTGAAAAAAGAAGCTTATTAAATTCCTTATTCGGATAGTACATGGAAGAGGAAACATCCAGCACAATATGACAACGTAAATTTGTTTCCTCCTCAAATTTCTTTATAAAAAGCTTATCCGTACGACCATACAATTTCCAGTCTACATTTTTCACAGAATCACCTGTATTGTATAATCGATGTTCGGCAAACTCTACCGAGAAACCATGAAAAGGGCTTTTATGGAGTCCGGTAATAAAACCTTCGACCACCTGCCTGGAAAGTAATTCCAAATTTCCGAAATCCTGAAGGTCTTTATTGTTTGTAAGGTTGGGTTCCATATCCTAAAATAACTCATTTTTCATACCTTTGGTTATTAGGCCTGTAACCAGGGTAATACTCAAAGATCAAAATTATTTACGCGATAACCTTGAACATTCAAATATGAATACAAAAATTTCTTATATCCTGATTTTAATCCTAACACTTTTTTCGGGTTCTTCCTGGGCACAATTGAAGGAACTAAGCTTTAAGGAAGTTTTTACCGGTCAACCTAAAGGTATTTTAAATCCTATTCCGACTTACAGAGGCTGGACTGATCAGAATCATTACATCGAATATCGTACTGAAGCGCAGCAAATCAAGCCCTACACGGTGGATATCCGAAGCGGAGAATCGCAGCCTTCAGCCCCGGCGCAAGTAAATGAAGCCTCGGTTTCAATTAAAAACCGTGATATTTTTTATAAGAATGCAGCAGGAGTTGAAAAACAACTGACTAAAGATTCATTGCTTGAAAAGAATCCAAGTCTATCCCCCGATGGTACTCAGGTTGCCTTCACCCGCAATAATGATTTATACTCCATTGACATCAATACCAATACCGAAACACGTTATACCAATGACGGTTCAGATGTAATTTATAATGGTTGGGCATCCTGGGTATATTTTGAAGAAATCCTCGGTAGGGTTAGCCGATATAAAGCCTTTTGGTGGAGTCCTGATAGTAAAAAACTTGCCTTCATGCGTTTTGATGACTCAAAAGTTCCTGTTTTTCCCATTTATAACTCTGAAGGGCAGCATGGTTTCCTAGAAAACACCAGATACCCTAAGGCGGGCGATAGAAATCCTGAGGTGAAAACCGGGATAGTTAATGTAGGTAGTAAGGGGATTACATGGACTGACTTTGACCCGAAAATGGATCAGTATTTTGGGACTCCATTTTGGATGTCCGACAGCAAAAGCCTCTGGATGCAATGGATGAATCGCGATCAAAATAAATTAATTATTTACAATGTCAATCCTCAAACCGGAGCTAAAAATATTATTTATGAGGAAAAACAAAATACATGGGTTGACTGGTTTGAAAATATGTATTTTTTTAAAAACGGACAGGGCTTTATACTAAAAAGCGACAAAAGTGGCTGGGGTCATTTCTATTATTATGGTCTGGATGGTACTCTAAAGAAACAACTTACTTATGGTGCATGGCGTGTTACAGAACTCTTAATGGTTGATGAAAAGGATCAGGAAGTATATTTCAGGGCAAGGCAGGAAAACTCAACCCGACATGACCTTTAC
>VGGW01000231.1 GCA_016868395.1 Bacteroidota bacterium
GTTTGATGTACTTAAAGGTTCTTCATCTATATTATTCTCAAAAACAGCAAATGCTCCTGCTAAGTTGATTAAACAATTGAGGAAATCAGGTGATAAACCGGTACTGAAAGCTGCATATATTGATTCATCGGTATTCATTGGCGATAATCAGTTGGATGCCCTGGTGAACCTTAAATCTAAGGAAGAACTATTGGCAAATATCATTGCATTGCTTCAATCTCCTGCTAAAAATTTGATCTCCGGTTTGCAATCAGGCGGTAATAAGCTTGCAGGAATTGTTAAAACTTTACAAGAAAGAGGGTAACGAACACCCCAGAGTTCGATTATTAAATTATTCAAGTACAGAAATTAAAATTTAAATAAAATGGCAGATTTAAAATCGTTTGCTGAGCAATTAGTAAACCTAACAGTAAAAGAAGTTAACGAATTAGCTCAAATACTTAAAGATGAGTATGGTATCGAACCGGCTGCAGCAGCAGTAGCGGTAGCAGCAGTTTCCGGTGGCGGTGACGCTCCGGCAGCAGCAGCAGCAGAGCAAACAGCTTTCGATGTAATTTTGAAAGAAGCTGGTGGTTCAAAACTTGCAGTTGTGAAATTAGTTAAAGATCTTACAGGTTTAGGCTTGAAAGAAGCAAAAGATCTAGTGGATGGTGCACCGAAAGAAGTTAAAACCGGCGTTGATGAGGCAGAAGCTGAATCATTGAAAAAAGCATTAGAAGAAGCTGGAGCAACTGTTGAGATTAAATAATTTTAACTCATAGAATGATGGCTTTAGACTCCGATTTTCATCGGGGTATATTGCCGTTTGTATGATACCCATTTGATGTTAGACCTACATATCAGGCTTGGACTGGTGAACAGGACAAAGTTTATTTACTAAACTAAATTCTCAATCCCTTGGCAAACAAAATTAAGCACAACGAAAGAGTAAATTTTGCTACCAGTAAGCATGTGATGGATTATCCTGATTTTCTGGATGTTCAACTGCAATCTTTCAGAGAATTTTTTCAACTGGAAACTACTTCAGACAACCGCCATCAGGAAGGTTTGTTTAAAGTGTTCTCTGAAAATTTTCCGATCTCTGATTCAAGAAATATTTTTGTTCTGGAATTTCTTGACTATTTTATTGACCCACCCCGTTATGATATACATGAATGTATTGAACGTGGACTAACCTACAGTGTTCCGCTAAAAGCCAAGCTTCGCTTGTCTTGTAACGATGCTGAACATGAAGATTTTGAAACGATCGTTCAGGATGTTTATTTGGGAACCATCCCATACATGACTCCCAAAGGTACTTTTGTAATCAATGGCGCCGAGCGTGTCATCGTTTCTCAATTACATCGTTCACCGGGTGTATTCTTCGGTCAAAGCCGTCACACCAACGGAACTAAATTATATTCAGCTCGTGTTATACCATTTAAAGGGTCCTGGATCGAATTTGCAACTGATGTGAACAATGTCATGTATGCCTACATCGACCGGAAGAAGAAATTCCCGGTAACCACGCTATTGCGTGCGATTGGCTATGATTCTGATAAGGATATTCTTGAACTGTTCGAACTCGCTGATGAGGTAAAAGTTAGCAAATCCGGTTTAAAGAAAGCTGTCGGCCGTAAACTTGCCGCCAGAGTTCTCAAAAAGTGGGTAGAAGATTTTGTAGATGAAGATACCGGTGAAGTTGTCTCTATTGATCGTAATGAGATTATTATGGAGCGCGAAACAATCCTTGAAGATGAGCATATCGATATGATCATTGATGCCGGAGTAAAAACCATCATCTTAACCAAGGATGATGCCGTGAATAGCGGTGATTATACTATTATATATAATACCTTACAGAAAGATACTTCTAACTCAGAAAAAGAAGCGGTGGAACACATCTATCGCCAGCTTAGAAACGCTGAACCACCTGATGAAGAAACAGCTCGTGGTATTATCGATCGTTTGTTTTTCTCTGACAAGAGATATGATCTGGGTGATGTGGGTCGTTACCGTATCAATCGCAAGTTAAAATTGGCAACTCCAATCGAGACTAAGGTTCTAACAAAACAAGATATCATTGCTATTGTGAAGTACTTAATCAAATTGATTAACTCAAAAGCAGAAGTAGATGATATTGATCACTTGTCAAATCGTCGCGTTCGTACCGTTGGAGAGCAATTGTATGCGCAGTTTGGAGTCGGACTTGCTCGTATGGCTCGTACTATTCGTGAAAGAATGAATATTCGGGATAATGAGGTGTTCACCCCAACTGATCTGATCAATGCAAGAACCCTTTCATCGGTAATTAATTCATTCTTCGGAACTAATCAGTTATCTCAGTTCATGGATCAAACTAATCCGCTTGCTGAGATCACTCATAAGCGACGTCTGTCGGCATTAGGTCCAGGCGGACTTTCCCGTGAACGTGCAGGTTTTGAAGTTCGTGACGTCCATTACACGCATTATGGTCGTTTATGTACCATTGAAACTCCTGAAGGACCGAATATCGGTTTGATTTCTTCACTATGTGTTCATGCTAAGATCAATAATTTAGGTTTCATTGAAACTCCGTACCGAAAGGTGGAGGATGGACGAGTTGTGGTTGAAGAACCGGTAATTTATCTTTCTGCAGAAGATGAGGAAGGGAAAACCATCGGACAAGCTAATGCAGTTTATGATGATAAAGGTAATTTCGAAACCCCTCATGTGAAAGCACGTTACGAAGGTGATTTCCCTATCATTGAGCCTAAAAAGCTTGATTTAATGGATATTGCCCCAAATCAAATTACTTCCATTGCTGCTTCGTTAATTCCATTCCTGGAGCATGATGATGCTAACCGTGCCTTGATGGGATCGAATATGCAACGTCAGGCAGTTCCTCTGCTACGGCCTGAATCTCCTATTGTAGGAACAGGGCTTGAAGGTAGGGTTGCCCGCGACTCAAGAACTCTGATTAATGCTGAAGGTAATGGTGTAGTGGAGTATGTGGATGCGAATGAGATTCGAATTCGCTACGAAAGAAATGAGGATGATGTTCTCGTATCATTCGAGGGTGAAGTTAAATCCTACCGTTTGATTAAGTTCAAGAAAACTAACCAGAGCACATGTATTAACCTGAAGCCCATTGTTAAAAAAGGACAAAAAGTTCAAAAAGGGCAGGTTCTGTGCGAAGGCTATGCCACGCAAGATGGGGAATTAGCCTTGGGTAGAAACCTTAAAGTGGCATTCATGCCTTGGCAAGGATTCAATTTTGAGGATGCAATCGTAATTTCTGAGCGTGTGGTATCCCAAGACATCTTTACTTCTTTGCATATTGAAGAGTTTGAGCTTGAAGTTCGAGATACCAAACGCGGTGAAGAAGAGCTGACATCTGATATTCCAAATATTTCTGAAGAGGCTACCAAAGACCTTGATGAGAACGGAATTATTCGAATAGGTGCAGAAATAAAAGAAGGGGATATTTTGATCGGAAAGATTACTCCAAAAGGAGAATCAGATCCTTCTCCTGAGGAAAAACTTTTGCGTGCAATCTTTGGAGACAAAGCGGGTGATGTCAAAGATGCATCACTGAAAACACCACCTTCAATTCAAGGTGTTGTGATTGACACCAAATTATTCTCACGTGCCAAGAAAACAACCAAGCAGGAAGAAAAGTCACTCATTGAAAAATTGGATAGCAAACACAATAAGGCTGTCAAGGAATTGAAAGATACGCTGATAGAAAAGTTGTTTGTTATTGTGAATGGTAAAACTTCACAGGGTGTTTTCAATGTTTACAAAGAGTTGCTGGTAGCCAAGGGTGTAAAATTTACCCAAAAGATACTAATGGAGCTTGAGTATGCCAATGTTAATCCAACCAAGTGGACAACTGATGAAGATAAAAACGAACTGATTAAACAAACACTTCACAATTACAACATCAAACTTAATG
>VGGW01000232.1 GCA_016868395.1 Bacteroidota bacterium
TAGGAGTCGGTGCAGCCATTGCGTATACCGTAGGACATATGGGATTGGGTATTCTTGTGAATTTATTTCAGTTACTGTTAACACTTTATGTGGCCTTGTTGGTATTCCTTCTTGGAGTTTTGTTACCCATTGCCTTGTTTGTGGGTGTACCGCTAAAGAAATTCTTACAGGCAATTGCTGAGCCTGTTTCCATCGCTTTTGCTACTACCAGTTCTGAGGCAGCTCTTCCAAGAGCAATGGAGGCGATGGAGCGAATCGGTGTTCCTAGGAAAATTGTGGCTTTTGTTATGCCAACAGGGTATAGTTTTAATCTTGATGGTACAACGTTGTATTTGTCGCTTGCCGCGATTTTTGTTGCGCAAGCTGCAGGTATGCCTATGACTTTTGGGCAGCAATTGTTGATCGTATTCACCTTAATGCTGACCAGCAAGGGCGTTGCAGGAGTTCCAAGAGCCTCTCTGGTGATATTACTCGGTACTGCAGCTTCTTTTGGGATGCCGGTCTGGCCAATTTTTATCATTCTTGGAATTGATGAACTGATGGATATGGCCAGAACTTCTGTCAATGTAATTGGGAATTGTTTGGCAACTGTTGTAATTGCTAAATGGGAGGGAGAATTTTATCCACCCACCGAACTAAGTGCACCTGACGAGAATCGGATTCATAATCTGGAAGATCAGACAAAACATTAATAATATCTTTTAACAAAATCCCTTTATGAGTGAAAGAGGTAAAAAAATATTTCTGGCGATTTGTATAATAACCCCCTTCCTGTTATACACGGTATACTATTATTCCATTATGGTGAAAAATGCACCGTACCGGTTTTCAGATTTTGTCTCTATAAGTTTTAAATACGGTTATGGGGATAGCTTGATTAATCAATATGATTCAAAAACCGGTGATTTTCAATATGTTAATAAAGATGATTCATTAATCAAGACCAAGGTAAAGATGCGTAAAGATGATCTATTGTATCTTCATCGTAAAGCCGCAGAACTTGGTTTTTGGAACTTCCCTGATGAGCTTAAGGGCGATATCAAGACCAATGAAGGAAGGAAATCTCCAACATATTACATTGAATTTAATTATAAGGACAAGAGTAAACGTGTCCTTTATGAAATTAGTCATGAAAAGGAACCTAAATTGGCTGATGCAGCAAAATCATTGATAACAGAGATCAGCAAAATGATATCAGACGTGAGGGATAGGAACGAGGATTGATCCCGTGTTTTTAAAACGGCAGCTATTTTTTTGTATGGTAGATTTAATGTTTTTTAGAAATCAAGGTCTGTTGCTCTTCGGTCACAGCAGCCCCGTGTTCTGCCCTAGTTTTTTGCAACATATTTAGTATCCATCAAGAAATTTATTGAGCAAAAAAGCTAGCGCTGCCACCCGGGTTTGTTTAAAAGAACCTATGATTCTATTCCCGGGCTGCCAGTCGCCTTGAAATTCGGCACCGGGTGTAATAAACCTTGCCGGAGGAAGTATCTTACGGAATTTGTTCAAGTGAATCAGAACCGGATTTTTTGCCGGAAATACTACGGAAGAAAGGACTGAAACACCCATGAGACCCGGCTATTGCTTTTCGAAATCAAAAAATTCTTGTTCAGGGCCTTATCTGAACAAAACTACCCTGTCAATTTAAATTTTTGTAATATCGGATTCCAGTTAAATCAGGGAATTTTATATTGGCCGGAACATAAGGTATTTCTCTCAGGCTAATTATTCTGAATTAGTTTTTCTTTAAAAAGATTTTTCATATATTTGCACCTCATTTAAAAAACATAATAATAATGTACGCAATAGTAAATATAGCCGGACAGCAATTTAAAGTTGCCAAAGACCAATATCTCTTTGTACACCGTTTACCTGGAGAAGAAGGCGCTAGTATTGAATTTGACAATGTATTATTAGCAGAAAACAATGGTAAATTCTCAATTGGTGCGGATGCATTAAAAGGGGCCAAAGTAAGTGCTAAAATTCTGTCTCATTTGAAAGGTGAAAAAGTAATCGTTTTCAAGAAAAAACGTCGTAAAGGCTACAAAAAGAAAAATGGACACCGTCAGATGTTCACTAAAATTGAGATTACTGGCATTACTTTGTAAGCTATAAGTTGTAAGTTATAGGGATTACAATAGTTAAAGTTTAAAATCCTGAATTGTTTACAATTCGTAAAAATAAAATAACATGGCACATAAAAAAGGAGCCGGTAGTTCCAGAAACGGTCGCGAATCACATAGCAAGCGTTTAGGTATTAAGATATTTGGTGGTCAGGCCGCAATAGCCGGAAATATCATCGTACGTCAGCGTGGCACTCAACATCATCCGGATAGAAATGTAGGCATTGGTAAAGATCATACCTTATTTGCTTTGATTGACGGTACAGTAATTTTTAGAAAGAGAAACGATAATAAATCATACGTTTCTGTTCAACCAAGAGAAGTTACTCCGGTAGTTGAAGACGCTGCACCTGTAGTGAAAAAAGCAAAGGCTCCGAAAGCAGAGGAGATTAACAAAGAAATAGAAGTTGTGGAAAAACCTGTGGCTAAAAAGCCTGCGGTTAAGAAAACTCCGGCAAAGAAAGTGGAGTCGGATGATGCTGCATCGACGGAAGCCTAAAATAAAAGAACTAATTAAAAAGGAAAGCTCTGATGGATATCAGGGCTTTTTTAATGCTCTCTGATAAGTAGCTGCTCAGCAAACCCTCTTAACAAAGCTTTTCTGGAACTTTCTGCATCTATTTTATCCAGTGCGTACAGTGCTTTTTTGACGTAATTGTCCATTTCAATTTCTGCGAGTTTTCTTACTCCCAAAGAATTATAAATGGTAGTTATGGATTTAATTTTTTTTGAAGGCTCTGCATCAGAATTATTCAGCCAATAGTTTAACTCAGAGGATTTTTCCTCTCCGGCCAATTCCACTGCTTTTATTAATAAATAGGTTTTCTTATCAGCTAAAATATCGCCTCCAACTTGTTTTCCAAATTTTTCAGGATCACCATAAACATCAAGGATATCGTCCTGAAGCTGGAATGCAAGTCCAAGGTTTTCTCCAAATTCATATAACAATGCGGCCTGTTCTTTATCTGCACCACCTATAAGGGCCCCAATCTGCATACTACCTGCAAGGAGAACCGCGGTTTTAAGCCTGATCATTTCGATGTATTCATTTATACTAACCTGATCCCTTGTCTCAAAATTCATATCGGCTTGCTGCCCTTGACAAACACCCGCTGCCGTATAAGAAAAAATATCAAGAACCTGTCTTAGGATACTGTCATCCACCATTATCATTAGCTTGTATGCTTCAACAAACATCACATCTCCTGATAATATAGCTGTATTCTCATTCCACTTGACATGTACTGTCGGATTACCTCTTCTTAATGGAGCTTTATCCATAATATCATCATGCATCAAGGTGAAATTATGGAACAGTTCTATTCCGATAGCAGCGTGGAGTGCTTTTGAAATATCACCTTTGAATAATTCTGTAGAAATCAATACTAAAACCGGCCTCATTCTTTTGCCACCTAATTTCATCAGATAACTGATTGGCTCATATAGTTCTGCAGGTTTTGCGGTATATTTGGTGTCGGCTATTGCCTTATTTATGATATTTTGCAGTTGTTCTATCGAATGCATTTAATATGAGCTATGGCCTGTAAACAAAATTAACAAAAGGGTTTAATTAAGAGCAAGGATGACCGGTTTAATTACATGGATTTTTTGATTAATTATTTTACTAACGCAAAGTCTATTTGTCGT
>VGGW01000233.1 GCA_016868395.1 Bacteroidota bacterium
ATCATCATTGCCTGTTTAGTGAATCCAAGTCCCTCAGCAAATTGCTTGAATGTCATAAAAATCATTAATGGGATGATGGAGAAACCCAGCAAACCGAGATAGGGTTTGGCCTCTGTTACTACTGCTGGATCTTGGTCCATATTTTCAATAAATAACAGAGAGCCATAAAATATCATTAAGTATAGAATTATCCCGATTATGGCATTGATTAAGAGGCTATTAGCGAGAAGTTTTCCACATTCCGTTTTATTATTTTTTCCGCTCTCCTGAGCAATCAAAGGGGTAAGGCCATATGAAATACCTAAACCAATGACCAGAGCAATTATAAAAATACTATTGACTAGGGAGACCGCAGCTAAGGGAATTGTTCCTGCAAAATGACCCACAATAATACTATCCGCTGTATGAACCAATGTGTGCCCTAACTGTGAGATAACGACCGGAATAGCCAGGGTTAAATTACTCTTATAATGTGCCTTATATTTATGGTAAATATGTTTCAATAGGAGGATAAATAATTATAATACAATATTTTATCAATTTTTATATCAAGAGGCAGTATAGTACTCTTCTTTTTCAGTTGTATGTAGTCTGATTACTCCTGATAGTACTAAATTTACTAAAATACGATGGGTTCTTCGTCTTGAAAGGTTCAGCAATTGACTATATTCCCGGGAAGTAATTCGTTCATGTTCATCCAAATATTCCAGAAGTGCTTTTTCTTTGCTTGAATATTCGAGTAAAACGCCATGTTCATTATTTTCACGTTTTAAAACGTCAATTACGATTTTACTTGCTAAAACACTTTTATCCTTGACACGGATATATACCCACCATTTTTTATCTTCTCCCAATGCAGAGTGGGGCTTAGTCACACTCTTTTTAATTTCTACGACAAGTACTGTCTTGTCATCTACGTAAATTTCCTCAAATTCAGGTTCAAGTGCAGGTTTACAGTAAAAATGAGCAGCCTTAGTAATCATATATTTTTCCTCATCTTCGGACTTAACCCCACTAATTGTCCCATCATCTGATACACCAATGAGAAGTTTTCCTCCTTTGTTATTAGCAAATGAAACCATTGTTTTAGCGATTTTTTCACAGCTCGTTATCTTTTTTTTGAAATCCTGTGTTACGCTCTCACCTTCCAAAATAAGTCTTCTGATATTCATGATGGATCATCTTTAATAGGCAATGGTTTGTTTTTCTCCTGAAAACAGGTTTCGGATATATACTTCATTGATCACAGTTGCACAAAGGACACCCTCAGAATTAAATATATTAATCGGATAAGCTTTTACAAATTTACCCTCATCTTTTATGGCTATTTCAGCCTCTTTAATTTGTTCATCACTTAATGAAATTGTAAAAAACAGATTGGTTGAACCCGGTTTCAGATAACGAATCTCTGCACTTTTTAACCAAACCCTACATTTTAAGCCTCGTCGTTTTAAAATCTGATCAAAAAGCAATGCATAAAATGGATCTGAGGCACTGAATATTGTACCTCCAAAAATGGTACGATTGTAGTTCATATTCAATAAGCTTTTGGAAATCTTAACATGTACGCCTCTAAATCCATTATCAAACTTAATCACCCAAATTCTTTGGAAAAATAGTGGAGGATAAAAACGCATTGCCCATTTAAGGGTGTTTTCTGATACGATCATTTCTGCAAATATCCGCAAATTGACTTGATAATTAAAAATATCGACTGCAATCAAATAAGTTCATATTTTGGTTTTTCAATTTTGTTTGTAGATTGTGGCTCAAATTATAGGATATGGATCAGGATGCTCTAAATAAGAAAAATGTTAAATTAATTATCATATTAGCTGCTTTAGGCTACTTTGTGGACATATATGATTTAATACTTTTTTCAGTTATTCGTATTAAAAGTTTGAAAGGTTTGGGTGTTCCGGAAAGCGACCTACTGGATGTTGGCACCATGTTGATAAATAGCCAAATGTTCGGAATGCTGGTTGGTGGAATTCTTTGGGGTGTTCTTGGGGATAAAAAGGGACGATTAAGTGTTCTTTTTGGCTCTATTTTATTGTATTCTGCTGCAAACCTTGCCAATGGTTTCATAACAACGGTAGAACAATATGCAGTCATCAGGTTTATTGCCGGAATCGGACTTGCAGGGGAGCTGGGTGCAGGAATTACACTGGTTACTGAAACCATGAGTAAAGAAAACCGGGGTTATGGTACGATGATTGTAGCAGGGGTAGGACTTATGGGGGCAGTTGCTGCTGCAATAATTGGAGAAAATTATGCTTGGGAAACATCCTATATTATTGGTGGTATAATGGGATTATTATTGCTTGGCATGCGTGTAGGTTTGGCAGAGTCCGGAATGTTTAAAAATTTAAAGAATGATGGGGTAAGTAGAGGTAATATTTTTATGCTTTTCACTGATGGCAAGAGATTTAAAAAATACTTGAGCTGTATACTAATTGGAATTCCACTGTGGTTTGTGGTAGGGGTACTGGTTACCTTTTCGCCCGAATTCGGTAAGGAACTACAGGCTACAGAACCACTTTCCGCCGGAACAGGAATTATGTACTGTTATATTGGTATCGCTATTGGAGACATTGTAGCCGGATTCTTGAGCCAGATTTGGCGATCAAGGAAAAAGGTAATGTTGGTGTTTTTATTATTAACAGGAGTCAGCATCGTCGTTTATCTCAATGCAGTAGGTATGAATTCCCAGCAATTTATTTGGCTTGTTTTATTCTTGGGCTTTTCATCAGGTTATTGGGCAACCTTTGTCACCATCGCATCGGAGCAATTCGGCACAAATCTAAGGGCTACCGTCACCACAACTGTGCCAAATTTTGTAAGAGGATCATTGGTATTGGCAACCCTTTCTTTTACAGCTCTAAAGGGTGGTTTTGGTATTATCAATAGCGCCTTGCTGGTAGGATTTTTATCATTGGCTATTGCATTATTCGCATTATATCAGTTGAAAGAAACCTTTGGTAAGGATCTGGATTATCTCGAAATCAACTGAAACCATTAATTTCTTGTTGACAAATACTTCTCGATCTAATTAAAAAAATATCATTTTTGAGGATGATTATAAAAGAGGAAATAGCAGATGCCTACAAGCTAATTCAGGATGAAATATGTGCCGGACTCGAAATTGCAGATGGCTCGGCGAAATTTGAAGAAGAATTATGGCAAAGAGCCGGAGGAGGTGGTGGTCGTACCCGAATTCTTCAAAGTGGAAACATAATTGAGAAGGGTGGAGTTAATTTTTCGGCAGTATATGGCAAATTACCTGAAAACATTAAAAAAGCTTTTCAGGTAACTGAGGATGATTTTTTTGCTACTGGCGTATCTATTGTTATTCATCCCAATCATCCCTGGGTACCGATTATTCACATGAATATCCGGTATTTCGAAATGAACAAAGGTTTAAGATGGTTTGGAGGTGGAATTGATTTAACACCTCATTATGTAATTGAAGACGATGCAAGGTTTTTTCATTCCGCGTTAAAGAAAACGTGCGATAATTTTCATGCTGACTTTTATGGTAAATTTAAAAAATGGGCCGATGACTATTTTTTTATAAAACACCGGGACGAAACCAGAGGTATAGGCGGAATTTTTTACGATCGATTAAGTCCATCCTCCACCAGCCTTGAATGGTTAGAAATTTTCGAGTTTTCTAAGGCAGTTGGAAGAACTTTCTTACCTGTATATACTGAATTGATTGATCGAAACAGAAATAAATCTTTTACCG
>VGGW01000234.1 GCA_016868395.1 Bacteroidota bacterium
AAATTGATTTCTCATGACAAATGCCTCAAAGAGGGTTCCTCCAAAGTAAACCGGAATATTTGCTTCTCGATAAACTTTTAATTTATTCTCAAGGTTTGGTGTTACATAAGATGTAGACCAGCCCAGTTTGACAATATCGGTATGCGGCCCTGCAACTTCCAGGAAATCTTCAATCTCACGTACACTTAATCCCTTATCCATAACCATAGTAAGGCCGTTCTGACGCGGCTTTTGTGTACGCTCAGGGATATTCTTTAAAGTATAATTCATCTGTAGTTTTATTGATTATAGAAAATTGGATCAGTTTTAAGGTGGGTCTCTGTCGCTTAGAGCCGGTCTAACTTTCAGGTACAAATTTCCAAAAAAAAATCAAAACCTAAAGGCTAATATTTAATTCTATATTTTAACGGATATACCGATTAATAATGTCCACAATAATTTTATTTTCATGAAGCTGAGGAAGGTATTCAAATAAAATATGATACTTTTCCGGATCAGTACTCAATGCAGTTTCCAGAAAAATCAGAGCTTCACTAAACTGATGAGCGGCAAAAAGATAGGCCACCATCCTGTAATATAATTCTGCAGCGTCCGGATTATTCTTTATCCCTTCAGAAATAATTTCGATTGCTGAATTCAACTTATCCTGCTCAAACAATATGGAAGAGTAGTCAAGCCAGGCCTCAATATCCACCGGATTTAACTCTAAAACCTTTTCATACGCCTTTTCTGACTCCGGGAGTTGTTTAAGTTTGTACTGGGCGTCTGCAATAGCGAACCAGTAATCCGCATTTTTATCGTCCAGATCTAAAGCTTTTTTGTAAAAATATAAAGACTCAAAATATCTCTCCTCAAAATCGAGAGTTACACCGATGCCAAACCAAGCATCAGATTGTGAGGGATCCAGTTTAACCGATTTTTTATAATAAGACCTTGCTTCATCCATCCGTTCAAGTTTCTCATAACATTCTCCGATAGCGCAATAGGTATCGCCGCTTGGCGGTTCATATTCGAAAGTTTGTTTATACACCTCAATGGCTTCAGCATAACGGTCAAGATGAACAAGTGCATTGCCTTTATTGAAATAAGCTGATGCAAAATTATCTTTAATTAAAATGGCATAATCATACGCATCAATTGATCTTTCAAAAAGATCCATTTTATTAAATGCATTCCCTAAATTATACCAAGCTGCATATGAATAAGGCTCATTATCAATGTATTGCTCATAGAACTTAATGCTTTCTTCCTGCTTATCCAAAACATCATAACAGAATGCGAGTTCATAAAGTGCATCTTGATTTTCCATATTTTGTTGTAAACATTGTTTCAGATAGCTTACAGCATTCTCATAATCGCCCATACTTTGGTATACATAAGCAATATGAAGCAATATTTCATCCGTACTTTCTGCCAATGTCAATGCCTTTTCATAATTTTCCAAGGCGTCCTGGTGGCGCTCCATACCCTCGTAAATATTGCCTCTAATGGTATAAATATCAGCTTCTGAAGGTTCCAACGTTTCGGCCCGGCGAAGTGATTCGAAGGCCTGGTCAAATTGGTTAGTTGCCACATAAAGCTGGGCTTGCTTAATTGAAAATACCGCGGCAAATGGATGCTGGTTTATGGCATAATCCGTTACCTGCAGTGCTTTAATCGGATCATTTTTATCAATATAATAATCAACGATATTTTCAAATGCCTGAGCATCAAAAAAATACTGATCCTGATTACGGATCATCTCCTCATATCTCTCTACCGAAAATCTGGGATCTTCGGAAAAGCCAAACTCAAAATCTTCTTCCATCCTAAAATAATATGATTAAGAACGTTTTCCGGGCCAATTATGTATACATAGCGAACCATAATTAGTTTAAATTAAAGCAAATCGCTGTTTGTTTTGCTTTTATTTTTCAACATCCTGACAAATTGAGACTAACTCATTGACTATAAACAACTAAGGCCACAATTTTAGTGAATTTGTTTATGCCAAAGCGTACCGGCTGCCCAAGGGAGAATTACTTAACTTTGTCAAAAATACGAAATTTTATGCAAACAGACCTATTAGCGGTTTTAGAATCCCTGGAAATAAAAACAGTCAATGACGCAAGTAGTACGGGCACAGAATGGTACAGCAATGATAAACAAAATATACGAACTGTTTATTCGCCTGTTGATGGCAAAATGATTGCTTCGGTCAGATTTTCAACACCTGTGGATTATGAAAATACGGTTTTAAAAGCTGAAGAAGCATTTAAGGTTTGGCGTTCATGGCCTGCACCTAAACGGGGCGAGGTGATCAGACAATTTGGAGAGGCACTCAGGGAACATAAATCTGATTTAGGTAAACTGGTCAGTTATGAAATGGGCAAAAGTTTGCAAGAGGGTTTCGGGGAGGTTCAGGAAATGATAGATGTTTGCGATTTTGGTGTAGGTCTATCACGTCAGTTATACGGGCTGACCATGCACTCCGAGCGACCTTCCCACCGAATGTACGAGCAATGGCATCCGCTTGGGATTGTTGGAATTATTTCGGCCTTTAATTTCCCCGTTGCAGTTTGGGCATGGAACATGGCCATTGCCTTGGTTTGTGGTGATGTTTGTATTTGGAAGCCATCTGAAAAAACTCCATTGGCAGCCATTGCCTGTCAGCGTATTTTTCAAAAAATATTAAAATCAAACCATGTTCCTGAAGGAGTTTCCTGTCTTATGATTGGAGACCGTAAAATGGGTGAATTATTAAGCCATGATAAACGTATTAGTTTGGTATCTGCTACGGGCTCCAGCCAAATGGGAAAGGAAGTTGGAGCAGCAGTCGGAGCTCGTCTGGGCAGAAGTTTATTGGAACTTGGCGGCAACAATGCCATCATCATTTCTAAAGATGCAGACTTGGAAATGTCACTCCTTGGAGCTGTATTTGGCGCGGTTGGAACTGCCGGACAACGATGTACCTCAACCAGGCGACTGATTGTTCATGAACGTGTTTATGATAGCTTTAAGGATAAATTGGTGAATGCCTACAGTCAATTAAAGATCGGAAATCCACTCGATGAAAATATGCATGTGGGTCCGCTGATAGATCAGGCGGCAGTTAATGCCTATTTGAATTCAATTGAACAATGCAAAAGGGAGGGTGGCCATTTTGTTGTTGAGGGTGGTGTTCTTAAAGGTTTAGGATATGAATCCGGGTGCTATGTTAAACCATGCATTGCAGAGGTGAAAAATAATTTTAAAATAGTTCAGCATGAGACTTTTGCTCCTCTTCTGTACCTTCTGAAATATAAAACATTAGATGAAGCCATAGCCCTTCAGAATGAGGTTCCGCAGGGGCTATCATCAGCTATTATGACGCTTAATTTGCGGGAAGCCGAGCAATTCCTTTCTGCTTCCGGATCCGATTGCGGTATTGCCAATGTTAATATCGGAACCTCCGGCGCCGAAATAGGAGGAGCCTTTGGCGGAGAAAAAGAAAGCGGTGGTGGTAGAGAATCCGGATCTGATGCCTGGAAAGCTTACATGCGTCGCCAAACCAATACCATCAATTACTCAGATAAATTGCCACTAGCACAGGGAATTAAATTTGATCTTTGAAATGAGTTCGAGATTTAAAATTATCTTTTAAATTAATTCCACTGTTGTCCGGTTAAAATAAAATTTCAGATAAAATAGTCATTTACATCGTAAGAAGTATGTTTTTTAAGAGTGTGATACAAAGCAAGCCCCCCCCCTTAAGTTTAGAATCATTTTT
>VGGW01000235.1 GCA_016868395.1 Bacteroidota bacterium
CATGAAGGCGAATTCAGATTTACCTTTTGCCTCAACACTTTGCGGATCCTGTACGAATGTATGCCCGGTAAAAATTGATATTCACGATCAGCTTTGGAAGTGGCGGCAGCAGATTGTTGCTAATGGGTATGTTACCTCAGGGAAGAAAGCCGGAATGAATGGCATGGCCTGGGTGCTATCCAATCCCAAGCTGTATCGTCTATCGGGAACCATTGTCCGTTGGGTCATGCGTAAATTTCCTTTAGTCGTGAATAATCGCTTAAATGTTTGGTACAAACAGCGGGAAATGCCAGAGGCACCCAAAAAAAGTTTTAGAGACTGGTTTAAAGAGAATCAAGAAACATGAGTTCCAGAGAATTAATTTTAAAGGCAGTAGCGGAGAATAAGCCTGACCTCACAGCCTTGCCGGAAATGGATCTTTCCCTAACCATCAGGTATGCCAATAAGATTGAGCAGTTTATTGATAAGCTGAAAAGTGCTGGTGCAACAACATGTCATCAGGATAGCAAATTGGTTTTACAAAATGATTTAACCGAGGTAAAAGCTCAAGGAAAATTTATAATTGATTTGTTGGATATTCCTCATTCTAAGGATTGGGGGGATCTCCATGCATCCCAACTAGAGTCTCTGGATACTTGCTACCTCCGGGCAGAACTTGGTGTAGCTGAAAATGGGGCGATGTGGATTTCTGAGAAGCAAATGTCTAACAGGCTAATTCCTTTTATTTGTCAACATCTGGTGATTGTAATCAATGAAGAAAACATCGTGAATACCATGCACGAGGCTTACCAGCGGATTGAGACCACAGCAGATGGTTTTGGAGTATTTATCGCCGGACCTTCAAAAACTGCAGATATCGAACAGAATCTCGTGATTGGAGCACATGGATCAAGAAGTTTGAGGGTGTATCTAATGGGTGCAGTGTCTTGAGATAATGGATTAGAGCTTTTGAACCGCTTGTAAATAGACGAACCATATGGTATAGAAAAATGCGCCAGTCGTAGCAGTAATATATTGAATAGGTAATGAAAAGAGTAGTGATCTTTCTAAAAATCAAGGATATTTTTATCGCTATAATCCTGTTTAGCACCGCGACTAAACTGCTTTTACCAGTTAGCTCCTTTGCCCAGGAATTATCATTTCGTGCAGGTGCATCTACCGCCAATATTACACCAACGCTGGGAGATGGCATCGCAGGTGGTTGGATGCCTTTGCCATTGGCTACCCATATTCACGATGAATTGCATGCACGTTCACTGGTTTTGGACGATGGGAAAGTTCGTTTGGTTATTATGGTTGTAGATAATGTGGAGCTGCCAAGGGAAGTATTTGATGCAGCCAAACGGCTTATTACCCAAGAAACATCTATACCAAAAGAGCGGATAATGATGTCCTCAACTCATACCCACTCTTCTACCTGGGCAGGGCATGAAATTAATCCACCTGAGCCTTCACTTAGCATCCGTAATCACTCAATTGGTCAATATCCTAAACCGCTGGATGATTATCAGCGTTTCGTTGTACGTCGTATGGCGGATGGAGTTCGTATAGCATTAAATAATCTTGAACCAGCCCGTATTGGATGGGGTGCCGGCACTATACCGCAGCATGTTTTCAACCGCCGTTGGAAATTGAAAACAGCGGTGAATAATCCTTTTGGAGTGCCAGAAAGGGTTCAGATGAATCCGGGTATTGCTAATCCAAACTTACTGGAGCCCGCCGGCCCTATCGATCCGGAAGTTTCATTTTTGTCGGTTCAATCGTTGAAGGGCAATCCAATCGCGGTACTCGCCAATTATTCCTTACACTATGTTGGGGGAGTTCCTCAAGGTCATATCTCTGCTGATTATTTTGCTCTCTTTGCCGACCAACTTAAGCAGCTTTTAAAAGCCGATCGTCAGCAAACACCCTTTGTAGGAATCATGTCAAATGGTACAGAAGGAGATATCAACAACATCAATTTTCGGGGGCCTTCAAGCACCTATCCACCCTACGCTAAAATGGAACTTGTAGCAAAGGATGTTGCTCAGGAAGTATTCAGGGTTTATCAAAGTATAAATCATCAAGAATGGGTGCCGCTACGAGCTGCAGAAATGGAACTTACTTTAGAAACAAGAAGGCCGGATGCTCAAATACTTAGCTGGGCTGAAAATACCTTGAAGAAGGAGAAATCGGACCATCCCTTGGAAAAAGTTTTTGCCGAAAGAACCATACAAATGATCCAATGGCCTCAAAAAATAGATGTGATTCTTCAAACTTTCCGTATTGGTGATTTGGGTATAGCAGGGATCCCCTTTGAAGTATTTGCCGAAACCGGACTTGAGATTAAGAACAAAAGTCCATTTAAAAAATCGTTCACCATCGGTTTGGCAAATGGAGGTTATGGCTATCTTCCAACACCTGAACAGCATCAATTGGGAGGATATGAAACATGGCTGAGTGTCAATAAGGTTGAGAAAGAAGCATCCCGAATGATTGTTGCATAAATTCTTAAGCTTTTTGGTAAAATAGACGAATAATTGAGCTATTGGCTTTGAGAATAGAATACATTTTAAACATATAATTTTTCAGTTAATGGGTTTAACTTAAATGAGTTTAATGATGGGAAAATCACTTAAATTTTTCGGCCAGGAAATTGAAAGGAGGCTATTAATCTTTTTTTTCAGTTTTATTCTGTCTTCTCTTTTTATTTGTTCTACTCTTTTTGCTCAAAATTCAATTTTTCGGGCCGGAGCATCTACTGCAAATATTACCCCACCCTTAGGATCTGGGATAGTAGGTAATTTTGGTATTCCACCTCCGGCAAATTTTGTGCATGACGAATTGCATGCACGCAGTCTGGTGTTGGATGACGGGGCTACAAAGCTTGTCTTTGTGCTAGTCGATAATGTCGGAATTATCCGTGAGGTATTTGATGAGGCCAAGCGACTAATCTTCGAAGAAACTAAAATACCGGCCTCACAAATTTTAATGGCATCAGATCATACACATTCTGCCAGTAGTGCAAGCGGGCTTGGCAACTTAAGAGGCGGATGGAATGCCGGAATGCCGCTTGACGACTACCAGCGATTTCTTGTGCGGAGGATAGCGGATGGAGTTCGAATTGCTCTTAATAATCTGGAGCCTGCCCGGATAGGCTGGGGTGTAGGAGAAGTTCCTCAGCACCTTTTTAACCGACGATGGAAAATGAAAACACCGGTAATTAATCCTTTCGGATCCAAAGATCAGGTTCAGATGAATCCCGGAATCGGTAACCCCGATCTGCTTGAACCGGCCGGACCAACAGATCCTCAAGTTTCATTCATCTCAGTTCAATCTCTAAAAGGTCGTCCAATTGGATTACTAGCCAATTATTCTCTTCATTATGTTGGAGGGGTGCCTAAGGATCATATTTCTGCAGATTATTTTGGAGTATTTGCCGACCGAATGCAGGAATTGTTAAAGGCAGACCGCCAAGATCCTCCTTTTGTTGGAATCATGTCAAATGGCACCTCCGGAGATGTCAATAATATCAATTTTCGTGGACCGATAGAAAAATATGAACCCTATGCTAAAATGCGTATCGTTGCTAATGATGTTGCAAATGAAGTTTTGCGGGTATGCCAGACCATACAATATCAGGACTGGGTACCGCTCCGCGCGGCTCAGTCGGAATTGAATTTGAAAGTTCGCAGACCGGATACAGAAATGCTTGCCTATGCCCAAAAGG
>VGGW01000236.1 GCA_016868395.1 Bacteroidota bacterium
ATTTTGAATTCACACTCGCTATGATCGACTCGGAGAGTTTGAAAATTTCTTTACCTGTAGCATGGCCATGGTTCACCAGCACCAAGGCCTGATTTTTCCAGGTACCGGTATTTCCTACCACTTTACCTTTCCAACCACACTGCTCAATCAGCCATCCTGCAGAAATCTTAGTATGGCCCTCTGTAGCCGGAAAATGAACAATATCGGGGAATTGTATTTTCAATTCCAAAAATTTGGTTTCCGATATCACCGGATTTTTAAAGAAACTGCCGGCATTGCCAATGGTGGCAGGATCAGGCAATTTACTCACACGGATATGCGACACCACCTCAGAAAGATCTTTGATATCCGGTTTTGTAATCCCCCTTTTACTCAGTTCGTCGCCAATAGCCCCATAATTTAAGGCAGGTTTAAAAATTTTTGATAGTTTAAATTTTACCTCGGTGATGATGTAAAGGCCTATTAACCCAGACTTGAATACACTGTCCCGATAACTAAATTCACAATCCTCATTATTAAAAATCCTGATTTGACCACTCGATAAATCATAAGCACGGCAGGAGTGGAAAATGTCACATAGTTCTACCCCATATGCCCCAATATTTTGAACCGGAGCTGCACCTACTGAACCCGGAATCAGGCTTAGATTTTCAATTCCTGCAAATCCACGATCAACACAATAATTCACCAAATCGTTCCATACCACACCTCCGCCGGCACTGACAAAAACATCGTTACCCTGTATTTGGTGTTGGATACCCGGTATTTTAATGTGGATAATCAGGCCATTGAAATCAGAAGTAAAAAGCATATTACTCCCGCCACCCAGGACCAAGTGGGGGTAATTCCTCCAACGCTCATCTGAAAAGAGTTCCCGCAAATCATTTTCGGTATTGATATCCACATACCAAGCCGCATCAGCTGCCACTCCAAAGGAATTTAGCTTAGCCAGAGGATAGTTTGGAATAATCTGCATTATTTCTGATTGAAATACTTTCTTGAAGCAATCAGAAGCCCAAATTCTTCAGAAGGGTTTTTCTCGGTGGATTTGTGGTGGATTTTATGAGCTCTCCGAATCCCCAAAAGATAGGCATTACCCGATTTAAAACTCTTGAATCGGTTGTGGATAAACCAATCGTGAAAAATGAAATAGATAATTCCATAGATCGAAATCCCCAGCCCGATCCAGAAGGTATAACTTAAATCGAGCCTACCGGTCCACATCAAATAAAGTGATGTTGTGGCAAAGAGTAAACTAAATACATCATTAAACTCAAACCAACCTTTTCGCTCGGTATGATGACTTTTATGAATAAACCATAATGGCCCATGAAACAAATACTTATGAATAAACCATGAAAAGCCTTCCATGGCTACTATGGTACCAAGGGTAATTCCGATGTGGAGAATCAAGAGCATATCTGTTGACTGTTATCTATTTTCAATGAAGTATTAAAAAACAAATTAAATTCAAATTAAGCCTGAACTACCTTCATCCTGCCAAGCAGGAATCTCAATCAATTTACATTTATTTGTTGAGTGCCACCAAACTTAATTCCAAATTCCGTTTTCAGAGCTTTACCCTTTCAGCTTAATCCTTTCCGCTTAAATATGTATGGCCCTATTCTCCGTTGCCGCCATACTAGCCTCTTTGAATGCTTCAGTATAGGTTGGATGTGCATGAGAAATTCTAGCAATATCTTCTGCTGATGCTCTGAATTCCATGGCTACTACGGCCTCTGCGATCATATCTGCAGCCCTTGGTCCGATCATATGAACCCCTAAAATTTCGTCTGTTCCAGCATCGGCAAGCACTTTTACAAACCCATCAGAATCATTGCTGGCCCTGGCACGTCCACTAGCCTTAAAGGGAAATGAACCGGTTTTGTATGGAATACCACTAGCTTTTAACTGCTCTTCGGTTTGTCCTACACTGGCAACCTCCGGCCAGGTATACACGACACCTGGAATTAAATTGTAATTGATATGCGGTTTTTGTCCGGCAATTACCTCAGCAACAAAAGTACCCTCATCTTCGGCTTTGTGAGCCAACATAGCCCCTTTAACCACATCGCCTATGGCATATACACCAGAGACCGCCGTTTCCAAGTGTTCATTAACCGGAATTTTCTTTCTACGATCATCTAATTTAATTCCGAGGTTTTCAAGCCCGAGGTTTTCTGTATAAGCTGTTCGGCCAACAGCAACCAGGCAATAATCACCTTCCAGAGTAATCTTTTCACCTTTAGGGTTATCGGCAGTTACAGTCACCTTGTCTGACTTGACACTTGCTCCGGTAACTTTATGGCTCAATAAAAATTCCATACCCTGCTTAGACAGAACCTTTTGAAGCTCTTTGCCCAAGCTCTTGTCCATCGTACCGATTATGGAATCCATAAATTCTACCACGGTTACTTTTGATCCGAGACGTGCATAAACAGACCCTAATTCAAGTCCGATTACACCACCACCAATTAATATCAGGTGTTTTGGAATTTCTGTTAAGTTCAAAGCTTCGGTTGAAGTAATAATTCTCTTACCATCTGTTTTAAGAAAAGGAAGCTGAGTTGGTTTTGACCCTGTAGCGAGGATCACATTTTTAGCGGTGATTGTTTCTGCCGTTCCGTCGGCTTTACTCACTTTCACTGTATTTTTATCAAGCATGGATCCCATACCCTGATAAGCGGTCACTTTATTTTTTTTGAAGAGGTATTCAATTCCGGCTGTGGTTTGCGCAACTACTTCGTTCTTACGTTTAATCATTTGCTTTAGGTCGGGCTTAAGATCTTTAAGATTGATGCCATGATCCTTGAAAGAATGCAGTGCATTGTGATAGTGTTCAGATGAGTCTAACAATGCTTTGGATGGAATACATCCAACGTTTAGACAAGTGCCCCCATAAGTACTATATTTTTCAACAACCGCTGTCTTTAAACCCAACTGGGCACAACGAATAGCGGCAACATAACCGCCCGGACCACTCCCTATAACTATTACATCAAATTGCATTTGGATATTATTTAAATTCATCCAAAGTTAATAAATATAGGCCCTTAAAAAAATTTGAAGGGTAAAATGTATGGGAATTTAAGCAGTCATGTAATTTTTCAGGTCAAGAAAATTATCTCGTCAGAAACCTCATCAAATGCACAATTCGCAAATACCTAAGCAAAACACCTTCAAATAACCTGAGTCCGATACATGAAAGATTAAAAAATATCCTTAAAATCAATTTTATGATGCTCCGGATGTGTATGATTTGATTTTGGAAAGCAATACCTGCGTATTATCGCTTCGTTTAGTCCTTTCCTACGGAGTATTTCCGGCAAGAAATGCTACCTGATTTCAGATGATTACTAGCCGGAAGATAATCCTTCGGCAAGGTTTATTTTACCCGCTGCTGTTTTTCATCGGGAGGGGCAGTCCGCTAACAGAACCCCAGACCCTGCTTTCCAAAAGCTGAGAAAAATAATCAGCCTCCGGCAAGAGCTTATATCGATCTCAGGTTAAAATAATTACATTTGGTATGCCTAGACTGATGATTAAAAACCTTATTTCTATACAAACTAAGATGCTTAACTTAAAAACGCTTTCAATCCTGTTTCTGTTTGTGTTTGCTTTCAACGTGAATGGCATGGGTCAGAGCCATAATATGGGCTTAAATACCAACTTTACCAGAGCAGACACCCTCAGAGGTGCTTTG
>VGGW01000237.1 GCA_016868395.1 Bacteroidota bacterium
ACCAATTACAGCAAGATCATTTCCGTGGTTTCTAAGAATAAAATTTCCGCTCGATATGATGGAATCAAGACCTGATCTATTTTCCATAAACCCATCACTAACTCCTTTAATCAGCGCAATAGCTTGACTTTCACCATACCTGACCAATGCCTTTTCTTCGAGAACTTCAGCATAATTAAGAAAGCGGTTATCGTCTTTAAGATTTACAAAGCGGCTGTCTGAAGGATCGAATGTTTTACCAATACGGGGCTCGATTCTTAGTTCAGGACTAAATGTATTGTACATAGAAAGTACAATGTTTTCAAATCCATTGAAAACAGAAAGAATAATAATCAAGGCCGCACTTCCCACAAAAACGCCAAGCATAGAAATTCCGGAAATAAAGTTAATTGCATTAACCGACTTCTTCGAGAACAAATACCTTTTTGCGATATAATAGGCTGTGTTCAATGATCTAAATTTAGATTAGCTTAAAAAGGGATTGTATTGCTTTTCAAAGCCAATACTTGTGGCAGACCCATGGCCGGGATAGACTCTTGTTGCATCCGGAAGAGTGAAAAGTTTTTCCCGTATGCTACTAATTAATTGGTCATAATTTCCCCCCGGTAAGTCTGTACGGCCAATACTTCGATAGAATAAAACATCCCCACCGATTAAAAAATCGTCTTTCTTATTAAAAAAACAAAGATGAGCAGGTGAATGTCCGGGAGCAAAGATCAACTCAAGCTCAGAATCACCAAAATTTACTATTCCGCTTTCAGGCAAATAGACCTGTGGTAAGGGAGAAACCTCGTAGCGGATTCCCATTTGTGGAGCATAAGAAACAATAGAATTCAAAACCATTTCTTCCCCTTTGTGAAACTGGGGGAATAGGCCATAGGTATCATAAATGAACTTATTCCCCAGTACATGGTCAATATGGCAATGGGTATTCAGCAATAAAACCGGTTTGAGGTTATTATCAGCAATATATTTTAAAAACGCATTCTGTTCTTCACCGGTATACATACCCGGGTCTATAATAACACATTCTAAGGTGTCATCATGCAGGACATAGGTGTTTTCCTGGTAGGGGTTAAAAGCAAAAGATTTAATCTGGATCATGGGTGCAAAATTATCAAATTTTGACGTTTAATTTGGAAAGAGCCTGTTCCTATTCATTCAAAGCAGGGTTCTGACGGGTTAAGCGGTAAATCATCAGGTCAGCACGCTGAATAAGAAGAGGAAACTCCTTTAAATTGATTATTTCGCCCGGTTTATGTGTACCACTTCCGGAAGCACCCATTCCATCAAGGCTGTCTACATATTTTGCAATGTCAGAAATATCACCTGCACCTCTTGCCCCGGGATCTCCGGCCTTGGTAGGTCCTATTCCAATAGCCTGAGAAATCTTATCCAGATAGTTGACAAGTCTGTAGTTTCCTTCAGTGGGTTCCATTGCAGGCAATCAGTCTGTGAAGGAAATACTGGCAGAAGTTCCATTCAGATTTTGATTGACGATGGCTTTCATCTTTTCTCTTGCAGCATCTCGTTGAACTTCTGAAATGAAACGAAGATCACCCGCCACAAATGCATCAGGAGAAATGATATTTGTTTTACCAATAGCTTCCGTTCTTGCATTGGCGGCATCAATCCGAATTTCAGAACCACCACTGATTAAACCCGGATTGAAAGTAAGGTATTTTTCATCCTTCAGCTGAGTTCTGAACTCATTGAGGATCCGTGCCGCTTCGTAAATTGCACCATAGCCTGCACTCTCACTAAATATTCCGGCTGAATGTCCGGTCTTTGCAGTGACATTCAATGTCCAGCCACCGATACCTCTCCTGGCAACTGCAACAGTATTCAGACCCTGTGCTCCTTCAAAGCCCAAGGCAATTTCTGTTGTTTTTGCACGCTCGATAAAATCTTTCCTAGCTACCTCATGCGGAGAACCTGAGCTTTCCTCATCTCCTGTAAAGTATGCGATAATATAGGTATTCTTCAATAATCTGAGTTCATGAAGAGCTTTTAAAGCACTTATCATGACCACATTACCACCCTTCATATCATTCACACCTTGTCCGGTTGCCGTAGAATCATTCAGCTTTTGATATGGACTAAATTCCATATCCAACTCAAAAACCGTGTCCAAGTGGCCTATTAGAAATAGGCGCTTCCCCTGACCTCCCTGGCGGCTGGCAACCAGATGGCCTGGACGGCGCAAAGAATCAGGTAAATCAACCCACTCTGTAGTAAAACCAAGCTTATCAAGCTCTCTGCGATAAACCGCACCAACTTTTCTAACCCCATCTACATTCAGTGTTCCGCTGTTAATATTGACGGATTCAATCAATAATTCCTCAGCTTCCCAATGATGAGCCTTCAGATAATCAATAATCTTCTTTTCAACAGGACTCAACTGAGCAAATGCACTTTGTGCGAAAAAAACAAAGAGGAAGGGATAAAATATTTTCATGAATTTTCATTTAGTTGCTAAAACTAAACAACTAAGATAATTGTTGAATTGAATCTTTCACAATGTTTGTTAGTATAGTTGGCATTTATTCATTTTAATGTAATCCCTTACTGGATTGTAATTATTAGTTTCCTGGGAATTTAATCAGAGCTCGGGATAAAACCTGTCTGGAATGATCTAAATGGATTAATTCTCTCCAATTTTAGAAAGCAGGAACTGCTTTTGTTTGCTTAGACCAGCCCCGTGTTCTGACCCATTTTTTAGCCATGAATTCCGCAAAAAGATGAAAATTCATCTAATCAAAAAGCTAAAGCTGCCACCCGGTTTTAATTTCAAAGGGCAAAAGTCCTTTTACCGGACTGCCCCTTGACATTAAATACAGATCCGCGTAAAATAATCCTTGCCGGAGGAGGTAGCTTCCGGCTATTAACAATGGATGTCAATAAGGATTTCATGCCCGAAATACTATGAAGGAAAGAACTTAAATCAGCGATAACACGCTGAAATTGCTTTTCAAAATCAAATTATTTTTCCTCTGTAACTGATCAGACGAACCCTAAAGTTTTAGTTTATCCTTCCATATTTCGAAATGCCAAATTAAAAAGACTTGGCTAAGAAGCAGATTAACTGGATTTCATTTGTAGGCTAGGAAATTGGATCTATTTACTTTCAAACAAAAACTATCTATTTCTCCATTTAAAGGTTTTAATCATTCGATCAATATCCTTTTTAACAAAATCCAACACCGGTTGTATGGAGTCGAGCCTTGGTTGTTCATTAAAATAAAGTGCTCCACGAAGGTAATTCTTCGTGCTGTCTGTGAGAAAGAACTGAACAGAAGAAGCCGTATTTCCATCAATGGAATAGTAGATTCCAAAAACTTTCTCCTCCGGAAAGGAGATCATCCCCTCATCAATTGCCGTAGCTTTAACGGTATGCTTAAATGCAAATGTTCTTGCATCTTCAGTCAGCTGATTGAATTCTTCTTTAGACAAAATAGGCTGATAACTTAAATGAATTCTGCCATTAAATTGAGGATAATAAACATTTAACCAGCAGGGCTTTGAATTTCTGCTACTATCCTGCAGAACTTGCGCATAAACGGGAAAGTCGAAAGTATACGGACAATCTCCTGAATAGGTCTGATACTTC
>VGGW01000238.1 GCA_016868395.1 Bacteroidota bacterium
ACAAACGCGCAGATAGCGGGGGAACACGGCTTTCTCCTCACGCATTAGTGCAGGAATACTTGAACAACAACGAACACATGTATGCGTTGGTGTCAAATGGTCGTTTTATACGTATTCTGCGTGATGCAACACGTTTGAGCCGTCTGAGCTATTTGGAATTCGACCTGGAGCAGATCATGGAAGAAGGGCTTTACGTGGAGTTTGCCTTGATGTATCGTGTTTTGCATGCATCCCGTATGCCTGATAGACAGGACAGTGGTGCTGAGTGTTTCTTGGAGTTTTACCACCAGGAGGCCCTAGCATCTGGTTCTCGAATTCGCGAGCGTTTGAGTGTTGCGGTTGAAAGTTCAATTAAGGAATTAGCGAATGGCTTGTTGAGAAATTCGAATAATAAAGAGCTGCGTGAAAAGGTACTGAATAGAGATCTTGCAGCTAAGGATTATTACTTGCACACCCTACGTTTGGTATATCGTGTATTGTTCTTATTGGTGATCGAAGAACGCAAGCTGATCTATCCTGAAAAGCGGGGGGAAGAATTGAACCGCAAGCGTACCTTTTACTATGATTACTACAGTGTTCAGCGTTTAACCAAATTAGCTGAAAAGCTCATTTATGTGGATCCACGGAAAACTGACTTGTGGCAATCTCTTATAACCACCTTTGCACTTTTTGAATACGAACAATACGGCAAGAAATTAGGGATTTCTCCTCTTGGTGCGGGTATCTTTTCTCCCAATGCTTTAGGAATCATTTCGAGCCAACTCATCGATAACGAAACCCTATTGCGTGTACTTCGCTACTTGGTAACCTTTGAGAACGAACAAGGTCAGCGTGTTCGGGTGAACTATGCCGATTTGGATGTAGAAGAATTTGGTTCTGTTTACGAAGGATTGTTGGATTACGATCCTGAGATCACCGACAACGCAGGTGAACCGATTTTTGGTTTTGTAAAAGGAGATGACCGATCATCCAGTGGTTCGCATTACACGCCTGAAGAATTGGTTAGACCTTTAATTAAACACTCCCTTGATTACCTCATCGAAGACAAACTCAAAGAAGCAGATCCTGAGAAGGGTTTATTGTCTTTGACCATTTGCGATGTTGCCTGTGGAAGTGGACATATCTTATTGTCTGCAGCTCGACGTGTGGGTTTTGAGTTGGCCAAAGTGCGTAGCAAAGAAGACCAACCGACTCCATCTGTATTGCGCGTGGCAGTTCGCGATGTGATCCGTCATTGTATTTATGGGGTGGATTTAAACCCCTTGGCTGTCGAACTGTGCAAAGTAGCCTTGTGGTTGGAAGCACACGAACCGGGTGAGCCGCTAAACTTTTTGGATCACCACATCAAATGCGGAAATGCGATTGTTGGATTGGCACATGCCGAAGAATTGGAAAAAGGAATTGCTTCTGAAGCTTTTAAAACTTTACCGGGTGACGACAAAGAAATTGCCTCTGCCTTTAAAAAGCGTAACGATCAGGAATTAAAAACGAGTGGGCAGCTGAGCACCTTTGATGTGGATAAAGTAGATACTGAATTGAAAGATGTGCAAGGTGATTTCTTCAGGTTTACACAATTACCAGAGGATACCCTCGAACAAATTGCAAAAAAAGAAAAGGCTTACCAGGATCTCACAAATGGCAAAAAGTGGTGGCGTTTGAAAAACTTGGCCGATTTACAAGTTGCTCAGTTCTTTATTCCAAAAACCATTGCGAATAAGGAAAAGCTCACAACGCATAGCCAATACAATACTTACCTCAAACAAGGTACGCAAATCTTTGATCGTGGAGCTAGTATGACCATTAGCCAAGAGAAACGTTTTTTCCATTGGTTTTTAGAGTTTCCAGAAGTTTTCCAAAAAGGAGGTTTTGATTGTATTTTGGGAAATCCGCCTTTTTTAGGGGGACTTAGGATTTCATCAAACTTCGGAGATAATTATTTGAGCTATCTAAAATTTAATTATGCACCCGCTGGTGGCACATGTGATTTTGTTGCTTACTTTTTTAGAAGAGATTTTGACATCATAAAAATTGGAGGTTTTCAATCCTTAATATCAACTAACACTATTTCACAAGGTGATACAAGAGAAGGTGCTTTGGATGTTATTTTAAGTGATCATGGTGATATAAATTTTGCTGTTAAATCAATGAAATGGCCAGGTCAAGCAAATTTGGAAATTACATTGGTAACTATAAATAAGCAATATTTAAGAGTATCGAAATACATTAAAGATAAAGAAGTAGATTTTATAAATGCGTTGCTTGAATCAGGAAGAAATATTGGGAATCCAAAGCCGATCCATAATAATCAGTCGAAATGCTTTACTGGATCAACTGTTTTAGGTAAGGGGTTTATTCTAAGCAAAGAAGAAGGAGATTTAGTTAAATCAGTTGATGAAAAATACGCTGACGTTATTTATCCGTACTTGATTGGTGATGATATTAATAATACCCCTGACCAATCTCCGCAGAGATATGTAATCAACTATTTTGATTGGTCAGAAAGCAAGGCAAGAGAATATGCTTTAACATTTAATATTGTGGAAGAAAAAGTAAGGCCAGAAAGAGTCAAAGTTAATCGTGAAGCAAGACAAAAGTATTGGTGGCGATTTGGGGATAGGGCTGTAAATTTATACAATAATATTAAGGATAACGATTCAGTTTTTGTTGTATGTCGTGTTACAAAACATTTATGTTTTTCAAAGGTATCAGCTGGTTATGTATATGATATTGGAACAAATACTTTAAAATTTCAAGAATTTAAGCCATTCAGCATAATTCAATCAACCCTTCATGAATGCTGGGCTAGAAAATATGGTAGTTCACTTGAGACACGCTTAAGATATACAAATGAGGATTGTTTCGAAAATTTTCCATTTCCTCAAAATTTAAAAGTTGATCAAGAGAAGCAATTAGAAAATATTGGTTTTTCCTATCATGATTATCGTGGGAAATTAATGTTAGGCGTTAAATTAGGTCTAACTAAAACCTACAATCTATTTCACTGTAATTCAATAACTTCACTTGCCATAAATGAAAAGGACAAACAAGTTCAAGGTTTACAAAAGCATCTTGATAAAACTCCCAACACAATTTCATTTAATGAGACAGCTAAAGGCATTGTAAAACTGCGAGAGCTTCATACAGAAATGGATCAAGCAGTTTTAGAGGCCTACGGTTGGCACCAAGATGATCCCAAATGGGGCAGGGCCATCCAGTTGCGCCATGATTTCTACGAAGTAGATTATTTACCTGAGAATGATCGTGTGCGCTACACCATCCATCCGGAAGCAAGAAAAGAGGTCTTGAAGCGCCTATTGCTACTTAACCACGAGCGCTATGCCGAGGAAGTTGCAGCAGGTTTGCATGATAAGAAGGATGGAAAAAAGGATACAAAGGAAAAGAAAGAAAAATCTCCAAAGAAAGTAAAGGTTAAGGAGCCCCAGAATCAAGAAGCCATATTCGTTGATCAGACCTTGAAGAATAATCTCCATCTGAAGCTTGAGGAAGATAAAAATGATGAGGTTCTACTTAAAATCCAAGTGGGATCGGTGGTAAAACTGCAATCTAAAGACGGTCGTATTATAAATATTGCTTGTGGGATCCAGTCT
>VGGW01000239.1 GCA_016868395.1 Bacteroidota bacterium
TACAGAAATTGCTGCAGCATTATTGGCGAAGGTAATTGCCTCTTCCCAGCTATGCCCATTCGAGATGGCTACCACCAAGGCACCATTAAAGACGTCACCGGCAGCCGTAGTATCCACAGCCTTTACATTTTTAGCAGGAGTAAATAGTTCTTCAACAGCATTTTTAAAAAATACTCCTTTTGATCCCATAGTGATGATAATGTTTTGAGCTCCTTGGTCGAGTAATACTTGGGCCGCTTTCTTAGCAGTTTCAACATTGAAGACCTTTACACCGGTTAAAATTTTGGCTTCAGTTTCATTTGGGGAAATCAAATATAAACAGGAATACAATTCAGGAGCAATAAACTGAGCCGGAGCCGGATTTAAAACTACTTTTTTTCCGGCATTTGCTGCCTTTTTAATGGCGTATTCAACAGTTTCAAGGGGTGTTTCAAGTTGCAATAGTATAATCTCTGATTCAGTTATCGCAACCTGGGAGTGATCAATATCAGATGTTGAAAGTTGGTTATTTGCCCCTGATGCTACTACGATTTCATTTTCTCCTGCTTCATTAACAATGATAAGTGCCACACCTGATGCTAAATTCGGAGCGCGGATACAATATTTTATGTCTATTTTTTCATCTAGGAAACCGTCTATGGCCTTTTGACCAAAAATATCTCCACCTACCTTACAAATCAAGCGGACTACTCCACCCAATCTTGCTGCTGCAACTGCTTGATTGGCTCCTTTACCCCCCGGGAACATAAAAAAATTTCCTCCTAGTATGGTTTCACCGGGTAAAGGAAATCGTGTAGTTTTTACGATCATGTCGGTGTTTGAACTACCAATAACAAGTATCTTAGCCATATTACAACTGATTATTTAGGTAAACGCTACGTCGTTCACCAATCCTGCTTTATCAAAACAAACTTTTAAAATAATTCCCATTTTCCATAGGCTCTTTGAATTTATTCTTCAAACCGTCAATTTGTAAAAATCATCAATCTGTACCCAGCAATCCCTATGGTTAAAAATACACTATTCCAAGTTTTTGTTTTGCTTATTCCGGTTGATATATTCCTGATCTTATAAAATCATACTTTAAGTGCCGCAGAAGGTTTGATAAATCTTTTCAAAACCAGGTTCAGAACGCTTCATAAACTCGTCCAGATTATTTTGGTGACGATATGGCTCGCTGTAAATGCCAATTAGTTGCGAAAATAAGCTCATATCTCCACCGACGGCATCATCTAATGCCTGCTCAACCAGATGATTTCTTGGAATAAAAACAGGGTTATTCATCATCATCAATTCTTTAGACTCTTGTATTCTATTGGAATCATTAATTATATTTTTCCATTTTTCTAACCATGGAAGAAAATCAGCTCTTTTAATTGGATTTTCTTCCGAAACGATGTCCTGAGATAAATCCTTAAAGGTATTGGTATAATCCATTTTCAACTCTTTCATGATATTGAGAAGTTCATCTACCAAGCTGTTGAATTTAGAGTGATTATTCTCCAGACCAATTTTATTTAGCATTTTTCCGTAATATTTTTTGTTCCAATTTTCATCAAACTCGTTGATAATTGCCTGTGCAATTTCCAGGGATTGATCTTTATTGTTGTGAATGATCGGTAAAAGGGCTTCAGCAAGGCGTGCGATATTCCATTTTATAATATTAGCTTGGTTACCGAAAGCATAGCGTCCATGGGTGTCAATTGAACTAAAAACAGTTTCTGGATGATAAGTGTTTAGGAAAGCACAGGGCCCATAATCAAATGTTTCCCCACCAATCGATACATTATCAGTGTTCATGACCCCGTGAATAAAACCTACACGCATCCAGTTTACCACCAAATCAATCTGTGTGGACATCACTCTTTTCAATAAACCGACAACCGGATTTTCATCCTGCTGTAATTCAGGGTACAGCCGATTGATCGTATAGTCAGAAAGCGCCTGTAATTCTTCAGTGGTGCAGTAATACCTTGCATATTCAAAAGTTCCAATCCGGATGTGACTTTTCATTAATCGGGCAAGTACCGATCCTTCATGAAGCATCTCTCGGTGAACCCAATCTCCTGTTTTTGCCAACAAAAGACTTCTGGAAGTAGGTATCTTTAAATGATGCATGGCTTCACTCATTAAATACTCCCTTAGCATGGCTCTTAAAGTAGCCTTTCCATCTCCACCTCTTGAATAAGTCGTTCTTCCGCTGCCTTTTAGTTGAATATCAAATCGTTGATTTAGAGGGTCTAAATACTCACCCATGACAATAGCTCTGCCATCCCCTAACATGGTGAAATGTCCAAATTGATGCCCTGCATAAGCCTGTGCAAAGGAAGATCCATTGCCATCCGATTGAAGTCCTAATAAAAAGGAAAGTAGATCCTCTTGATTTTGTACGGGAATATGGAGTTCCCTCATTAAGGAATCATTAATCAAAACGAGTTCAGGTTTAATGAATGATGCCGGTTTTTCAAGTTGATAAAACTTGCTAGGCAATGATAAATAAGAATACTCCAGTTTAATCATGGGCTTTTTGAGCATGAGTAATAAGATTATTGATATCAATGTATTCCAATGCTTCCTCTGCGGTGGCCTCCAATAGAACTTTTGGGGCACAACCTGCTTCAAAAGCTTCCTTCCAGCGCAAAGCGCATAAACACCATTGATCCCCAGGTTTTAATCCCGGAAAATTATATTCTGGTCGTGGCCTTATCAAATCGTTTCCTTGGTTTTTTGAGTAGTTTAAGAATTCTTCTGTAACAATGGCACATACTACATGTTTTCCGCTATCAAATTTGTTCGTTCTGCAAAATCCATCCCTATAAAATCCGGTTAAGGGATTGGTACAACATGATTTTAATGGCTCTCCAAAAATGTTTTTCATTTGTAATTTTTCAAATCGGTTATTATTCTTTTTATAACTCCCTTTTTCGTGATTTTATTTCTAGATCAGGAAAAAATTATCCTGGGAATTTTATTTTTTGTCGAAAAGTAACACATCAAAATAATTTACTCCAAGCTAACTGAATGATCGTAAAATTTGAATGATCTAAAACAGCATCTTTAGTACAAAACTTAGCAAGGCCTCAATCCCAGACTCAGGTGAGGTTAAATGCAAAAAAAATCTTCAGGATAATGCACTCTACTAAGACCACCTGCTAAAATAACCTGTTTTCAAACTTAAATCAGTTGTTTGACCTGCAAAGTAATAATCAGAATTAGAAAACTCTTAGATGCCTCAACAATTTGTCAAGGTTAATTCAGTTGTTTCTGTAAATCAACCTTAAACAAGTTACCTCGATCCAAGGCATGCCATGTATGATTCAGATCGTGTTTACGAAACCTCAAATTGTATTCAACCTTTCTGCCCTTTGATGTATTTTGCTACAGTCCCTACCGGCGCAATCCAGATTCCATTGGCTGGGTTTTGTGCATATTCAATTAACTTTTTTAGCATGCTCAATCGGGTTGTTTGCACACCGGATTCACCCATTTCATGACCAGCAAGCACCAGCCAGGCACCACTTTTTTTAGCATTTTCAATAAGCGGTAAAATTTGCTCAAAATCCTTACCATCCAT
>VGGW01000240.1 GCA_016868395.1 Bacteroidota bacterium
CACCTGCATCATAAATTGCATTATTTGGACATTCGGGCTCGCATGCCCCGCAGTTAATACACTCATCAGTGATTTTAATTGCCATTTTATCTAAAAGTCTATTTGTTAAGTTATTTTTGCACTAAAATTGAGCTGAAGCTCATTTTAATCCATTTTGCAAATATAGCATAATTTGAAGTAAATTCTGAATGAGTAAGATTTTGACAAGCAATCAACGAATCAATGCATTTGAGGCTTTAGGGAATATCCTCAGGTACCCAGACTTGGAATTGATGGAATTGATTAATTCAGCACATCGATACAATGCCTGGTTTACACCTCAAAATGCCTCAATGGCACTTAGAGCGATAGCAGAAATGCTTGATCCAGAGGATTTGAAGAAATGGATCAATATTGAACCGAATAAGCTTGAAACCAAAATACGCTCCATTGGTTTAATACTTGCAGGAAATATTCCAATAGTTGGATTTCATGACGTCATTTGTGTATTGGCTTCCGGGCATAAGGCATTAATTAAACTATCCTCCAGTGACCAGAAATTTATTCCCTTCATACTGGATAAACTAACGGAAATTGAGCCTGGTTTCAGGCAGCAGATCAGTTATATTGACAGATTGAAGGATTTTGACGCAGTAATCGCAACCGGCAGCAACAATACGTCAAGATATTTTGATTATTATTTCAGTAAGGTTCCGCATATCATCCGCAAAAATCGGAACAGTGTAGCCATATTGAATGGTCAGGAAAGCAGAGATGAATTGAAGGCACTTGGACATGATATTTTTGATTATTTTGGTTTAGGTTGCCGCAGTGTTTCGAAAATATACGTCCCACAAGGGTATGATTTTAGCATTTTTTTTGAGGCCATCGAAGACTTTAGGTCAGTTGCCGACCACCACAAATACAGTAACAATTATGATTACAATAAATCAATTTTTTTAGTCAATCTCGATACGCATCTGGATAATGGATTTCTGTTATTGAAAGAAGATACACGATTAGCTTCACCCTTAGCGGTACTATACTATGAACAATATCAAAATTTGGCAAAAGTTGAATCTCAATTACTGAATAATCAAGAATTAATCCAATGTCTCGTTTCCAAATCCCTACTGACGATTCCCACTGTCAACTTTGGTGAAACTCAATGCCCCCGTCTTTTTGATTATGCCGATGGGGTTGATACGATGAAATTTTTGAAAGAACTTAAATAATTTTTTTCCATTGCCTGGCATTTGTTCTCTATTTTCGGAGGTCGGAGAACTAAGGTAGGATATAAATAAGCGCTTTTTTGTTGTCTTCTTGATGAGACCTTTCAAACGTAACTGAATTCAGTCTTGATTCTTGGCTCTTGATACTTAATACTAAATGTAAATAATTAACTTTGCCCTTGATGTATATAATAAAAGTCAAAGGGGGTGCTAAAATCCCGGATTATGTCCAACTGCGTGATGAGAAATTTACACTTTTGGCCTATTTTCGTGTGGATAGACCTGATAAAGCATTAGATAAGGTAGGGCTCGGCGAAAAAGCAGATTATATTATGAATAAAATTAAAGACCTGCCTTTCGGGCAAATTTTAAAACTAGAATTATGACTAGCAATTCCGTTATAAAATTAGAAGGTATAGATGTTTACCAACAAAAGCACCTGGTGCTGAGTCGGGTAAATTTACACGTTAATCCGGGTGAGTTTGTGTTTTTGATCGGGCAAACCGGATCCGGAAAAAGTAGTTTATTAAAGATTATTTATGGAGATCTCCATATTTCAAATGGGGATGGTTTGGTGGCGGGTTTTGATTTAAGGAGCTTGTCGGAAAAGGAAATTCCTTTCCTTCGTCGCAAACTAGGTATTGTTTTCCAGGATTTTCAATTATTGACAGATCGGACAATAGAACAAAATTTAGAATTTGTCATGAAAGCCACAGGCTGGAATGATCAAAAATTAATTTCGGAACGCTTACTTGACGTATTGGAAAAAGTTGGATTGCGCTCAAAAATCAAAAAAATGCCTCATGAACTATCAGGAGGGGAACAACAGCGTGTTGTTATTGCCAGAGCCTTGCTGAACAACCCTGTACTAATTCTTGCAGATGAGCCAACAGGAAATCTTGATCCTGAAACATCCGAAGAAATTGTCACCCTATTAAAACAGATCAGCCAGTCGGGTACAGCAGTTTTAATGGCTTCCCATGATTATCACATCATCAGAACCTTCCCATCAAGAATTATTAAATGCGAAGGTGGTCAAGTCCATGAAGATGTGACCATATAAATTAAAGTCAACTTTTAATAACACTTTGGTCCCGGCCTTATACCAGTTTTTGGTCAAATCAAATCTGACTTAAAATATTTCTTTCCCCTTTGCCCCTTTGCCTGTTATCCAAAAAAACTGACAGCTTGACTGATTTTAACTTTGGCAAAAAAATTGTCACTAGCTATATGAAATTTCAGAAATATTGAATAAAAAGAAGAATAATAAAATGGAAGTCAATCAGCATCCTGAAAATAATGAGAAAAATGAGACACTAAATAATAATGAGACCGAAAACAATGAAGTTTCAGATAGTTTAGAGAATGAGTCAAATGAATCATCTGTTGATCATTCAGATCCCAAAATTTCAGAGGAAGATAAATTAAAGGCTGAATCCACAGAATGGCAAAATAAATACCTTCGCTTATATGCAGAGTTTGACAATTTTAAACGTCGTACAAGTAAAGAGCGACTTGAATTGCTGCAAATTGCAGGTAAAGATGTAATTACTGATTTATTACCTGTGCTTGATGATTTTGAAAGAGCACAAAAATCTATAGAAATTGCATCAGATGTAAATGCTTTACGAGAGGGCGTTACTTTGGTACAGCATAAACTAAAAGGCATCCTGAACCAAAAAGGCTTAAAAGAAATGGAATCAATCGGTAAAGATTTTGATGCTGATTTACATGAGGGAATTACGAATATTCCGGCCCCTTCACCGGATTTGAAGGGTAAAGTTATTGACGAATTGGAAAAGGGTTATTTACTAAATGATAAGGTTATCCGCTTTGCGAAGGTAATTATTGGTGCATAAACATTGTGCTGTAAATTATTTTAAACCAAGAAAAATACCTGTTCTAACAATTTGTAAATTGTTGATTTTTAAAAATGGCTAAAAGAGATTATTACGACATCCTTGGTGTCACCCGGAATTCAAGTGCCGATGAGATAAAAAAAGCTTATCGGAAAATGGCAATCAAATATCACCCTGACAAAAACCCGGGCGATAAAGCTTCTGAAGAGAATTTTAAGGAAGCAGCTGAGGCCTATGAAGTTTTGAGCAATCCGGACAAGAAAAAGCGGTACGACCAATTTGGTCATGCCGGCGGAGCATCTAGTCCTAATGGCGGGTCTTATGGTGGTCACATGAATATGGAGGATATTTTTAGCCAGTTTGGAGACATTTTCGGTGGCGGTGGTGGTGGAAGTCCTTTCGATAGTTTTTTTGGTGGCCAGCAGCAAAGCAGAGGAGGTCGTCGTAGTGCTAGAGGAAGTAATCTGC
>VGGW01000241.1 GCA_016868395.1 Bacteroidota bacterium
TGTTATTTTATGTAGTCTCTAAGCCCATGACGTAAAGAGACGAGGTAAAATAACAAAGGCAGCTTTTAGGTACTAAAAGCGTTAGGCTTAGCGGTTGTACGCCTCCCCAGCAGGTAAAAGTACGGCTCCATAAGAATAGAAAGGCCTCCTCTGCTAAAACCTTTCCAACAAAAAGATCCCTAAATCTTCAATAGGTTTAGGGATCCTTAATGAATATGAGATGAGATTATTTAAGGAAAACACCAATTGAAATTCCTACCAAATTATTTCTCCAGGTAGAATTACTGTCATTAGTCCAGTTACTTAAACCAAGAGAATAATTGGTCGAAATAAAATATTTGTTAGAAAACTGATACCCAAGAAGCGCGTTGAAGCCAAGATCCATCCGCTTAATTTCACCATTTCCGGAACCAAATTCAATGCTTTCGGAATCATGATCTTCTGCCTTAACATTACCACTTAAGTTATATCCTATGGATGGACCCATACCAAGAAAGATACCTTTTGCAGCATCTTTTCTATAAGTAAAATTAAGTGGAATCTCTAAGGAATTAAAAGCAAAAACATCGGAATGATCGTCATGTGCAACCTTCGCACCACGACCGCTAAATAATAATTGCGGTTGGAATGCAAAAGATTTACCCATCCCGAAATCTGCAAGCATACCGAAATGAACACTGGTTCGTGATCCTAATTCATGCTTTAAATCATCATCATTGGTGCTCACATTATTTAAATTAAATCCTGCCTTAAATCCAATTTTAGAGGTTTGAGCGCTAACAATATTGGTAGTAATAATTAAGAGTGTGATAAAAATTAACTTTTTCATAATTGTTTGATTTGTTTATTAATTTGATTATTTGATTTTTAAGATTAATTCAGGTTTAAGGGAAAACTAATGGCCACGTCTGAGTGACCCTTAAATGCATCATCATTAGGACCTTTTATTAGGGGTTTGTGCATTAATTTTACCAATATGGAGCCTTTACCTCCCACAGTTCCTGTTCTCCATTGAGATAACAAGCCAAGGGGAAATCCGCTATCGTCCTTATCTTTCTTTTCAATGGTAAAACCAAAACCTGTTAAAATAAAAAATACTTCATGTTGCTTACCCTGTTGGAGAATCAGGGGGGTAATGTCTTTGCTTACCCCATTGCTGATATTGAAGAATTTCACCTCCACATCATAGGTTTTATTAATTTCTAAATTAATATTATCGATTCTGGAAGGTGGATTACCTCCATCACCATCCGGATCTTCTGCTACGATTGTTGCGATGGTATTTGCCCCCTGTTTAAAAAGCATTTCCACCCTGTTGATTGAAGGGTGTTCGGATTCATTATTAGCCATACTGGCTTTTTTACAAGATAGTGCACTTACTGAAAGTGCAACACTCAAAATTCCTATTATAAATTTCTTAAGCATCATTATATATTTATTTTAAGTCTTAATACAACATTAGTTCCTACTTCATCTGAAAAATATCTGAAACGGTTCATGTAATCACGGTAGCGAGTGTTTAATAAATTAAAAACACTGGCACCAATGCTAACAGGAGTTTTCATAAATCTCAATTCCTTTGAAAAATTCAGATTGAAGAGTAAATATTCATTTGGTGGGGCTAAATAATCCAAAAAATTAATTGGAATAAACCTCTGTCTTGCCACCCATAAAACATTGGTTGATAGATAATTGCTTTTTGTATTTGGAGAGAAGTACCAAGAAATCTCCTGATCAATCTGTGGGGCGGGCATCTGCTGCAACCAGGTTCTGGATTCTAAATTACGAGGCAATAACACACTGGCTTTGAATCTGTAATTGAGAGAGGCGTTCAAAGCGGTATTAAAAGTTAAATCTGAACCGCTTAATAAGGCATCAACTTGTTGAAACTGAAAGGTTGGGAAGGCCCCGCGCAAGGTTAATGTTGCGGGCAATACCGGCACTAGATTGATAAAGTTCTGGATATAATTAGTGTAAATAGTTAAGTCAATTTTTGTATCAGTACTCCATTGGTAGTTAAATTGATTCGTATATTTTAAACTGATTTCACTATTTAAATTTGGGTCACCAATTTCAAAGTTTGCGGTTCCATGGTGCAGGCCATTCACATAAAGCTCATTTACGTGAGGTGGTCTCCAGGCCAATGAAAAATTATTTAACCAACTAATACTGTTATTGGGAATATAATTGACTGCAAATGAGGAAGAAACATTATTAAATTGTCTGTCAACCTGAAAATTTTGTCCGCTTTGATTTCTAAAAACTTCAAGACTGCGAAAATCATATCTCAATCCTGCTTCAAATTGCAAATCATTTTTATCCCATTTCCTTATCGCATACATACCCAACAATAGGTTAGTATAGTTGGGAAGAAAGAATCTGCTGCCGCTCCAAACGTTAGCTTGTCTTTGAACGGTAAAACCAAGTTGTTGATTAGTATTGTTAATCCTGTTGTTTTCAATATTTAAATCTGCCGTTGTTGTACCTAAATTAAGATCCAATTCAGGATTATTATCAATCAATGCACGATCAAACTCTTTTCTGAAATTTTCTTGATGGGATATAAAAAAATTTAATCGTCGGTCTTTTTTTAATTCCCGAGTAACTTTTGCTTTAATCAAATAATGAGATACATCTTGCTTTGGTCTGCCAATTTGATAATCAAACTCATTGATATTAAATAATGGAGTTTTGCTTTTAATCGCATTTTCCAGGTCGGTCAAATTTCCAATATGTGCACCCCAAAATATACCTATTTCAGTATTAAATGCACTGAAATAGATATCAGCTTTAGTTTTTTCTCGTTGATAACCTGCATGAAATGAATAATTTAACTCCCTGACGCCGGTATTATGCAACCAGTAGTCTGGTGTACGAGCATTACCACCACGTTTTAATGTTAAATGAGATCGCCAAGACCAGGCACTTTTTTCAGACTGAATGCCTTGCTCTAAAATTGCATTAAAAAGGCCCATCCTATTATTCGAAGAATAGATTGAGTTGACTTCAGCACGCAGTCCGGAGTCAATATCCAAACTACGGGGCTCCACTAATACAGCCCCGCCAATCGCATCTGAACCATACCTGAGTGCTCCGGCACCTTTAATTACAGTTAATCGAGAAGCAACCAAAGGATCAATTTCAGGAGCATGCTCTGCACCCCACTGCTGCCCTTCCTGTCTGACACCATTGTTTAAAATTAAAACCCTTTGACTATGTAATCCATGGATAACCGGTTTAAAAACAGTACTGCCGGTCTGCAAAACAGAGACACCAGTCAACTGCTTTAACATTTCACCCAATGTTCCGCCTTTGAGTTTTTGCATTTCCTCTACTGATAAACTTGACTTAATGGAGTTTACATCCGTATCATAGGTCGAACTGACTATCACTTCACCCAATTGCTCCCTGGAATGTTGAAGAGTAAAATTCTGATTTTGTAAATCAGAATTAAGAAACACACTTGCCTCAATCGATACACAACCCACATGGCTTATTCTAATACGATATGTCCCGGAGCATAATTTA
>VGGW01000242.1 GCA_016868395.1 Bacteroidota bacterium
AAGCGTGATAAGTTTGCCATCAGTGTCGGAGATGAGCTTCCATCAGGAATTGTTCAAATGGCTAAGGTTTATGTTGCCAAGAAACGCAAATTAAAAGTAGGTGATAAGATGGCTGGACGCCACGGAAACAAGGGTATCGTTGCCAGGATTGTTCGTGATGAGGACATGCCTTTTCTTGAGGACGGAACTCCTGTAGATATTGTATTGAATCCATTAGGGGTACCATCCCGTATGAATCTGGGACAAATCTATGAGACAGTATTGGGTTGGGCCGGAAAGGAACTTGGAATGAAGTTCGCTACACCGATTTTCGATGGTGCATCTCATGATGAGGTTGAAGAGTGGGTAGAGAAAGCAGGAATTCCTAAATCCGGTAGAACATACCTTTACAATGGTTTAACCGGAGACCGCTTCGACCAACAGACTACCGTTGGTATCATCTATATGCTGAAACTGGGTCATATGGTTGATGATAAGATGCATGCACGTTCTATCGGGCCATATTCATTGATTACACAACAGCCATTGGGCGGTAAAGCCCAATTCGGAGGTCAGCGTTTCGGTGAGATGGAAGTTTGGGCACTTGAAGCATTTGGTGCAGCTAATATTCTTCAAGAAATACTGACCGTAAAATCTGATGATGTAGTAGGTCGTGCAAAAACCTACGAGGCGATCGTTAAGGGTGAAAACCTGCCAACTCCATCAGTTCCTGAATCATTTAACGTGTTGGTTCATGAGTTAAGAGGTTTAGGTTTAGATATCACATTAGATTAAGTTATAAGTAATGCGTTGTACGTTTTAAGTTATAAAACTGAACGTACAACGTAAAACGTAAAACTTACAACTCAAAAAAGCTATGTCTTACAAGAAAGATAATAAAATCAAAAGTAATTTCACCTCCATAACCATTAGTCTGGCCTCTCCAGAGTCTATTTTGGAGCGTTCAAGCGGTGAGGTGTTAAAACCGGAAACTATCAACTACCGGACTTACAAACCAGAGCGTGATGGCTTATTCTGCGAGCGTATTTTTGGTCCTGTGAAGGATTATGAATGTCACTGCGGAAAGTACAAGCGTATCCGTTATAAAGGTATTGTTTGTGATCGTTGCGGGGTAGAAGTCACTGAAAAGAAAGTGCGTCGCGAGCGTATGGGGCACATTAACCTGGTAGTCCCTGTTGCACACATTTGGTATTTCCGATCCTTACCAAATAAAATCGGTTACCTTTTGGGCCTCCCGACTAAGAAGCTTGATCTGATTATTTATTATGAGCGCTATGTCGTAATACAGCCTGGTGTGAAGGAGTCTGATGGTATACAAAAAATGGATTTTCTAACTGAAGAGGAGTATTTGGATATTTTGGATTCACTTCCTAAGGAAAATCAGTATTTGGATGATAAAGATCCGGAAAAATTCATCGCGAAAATGGGTGCAGAAGCTCTTCAGGATCTTTTAGGTCGTTTAGATTTGAATCAGCAATCCTATGATCTTCGTCATCAGGCAGCTACAGAAACTTCCCAGCAACGTAAAACAGAGGCTTTAAAACGTCTTCAGGTTGTGGAAGCATTTCGTGGGGCCAATACCCGCATTGAAAATAGTCCGGAACGGATGATCGTAAAAATTGTGCCGGTTATTCCACCTGAATTACGACCATTGGTTCCTCTTGAGGGTGGTCGTTTCGCCACTTCCGATTTGAATGATCTTTATCGTCGTGTTATTATCCGTAATAATCGATTGAAGCGCTTAATTGAAATCAAAGCTCCTGAAGTAATTTTACGAAATGAAAAGCGTATGCTTCAGGAATCTGTTGATTCATTATTCGATAACTCACGTAAGGTAAATGCTGTTAAAACTGAAGGAAACCGCGCCTTAAAATCATTGTCCGACATCCTCAAAGGTAAACAAGGACGTTTCCGTCAAAATCTATTAGGTAAACGGGTTGATTATTCCGCGCGTTCGGTCATCGTTGTAGGTCCAAACCTGAAGCTACATGAGTGTGGTTTACCAAAGGATATGGCAGCAGAGTTGTTTAAACCGTTCATCATTCGTAAGATGATCGAAAGAGGGGTTGTTAAAACGGTTAAGTCTGCAAAAAAAATTGTTGATAAAAAGGATCCTATTGTTTGGGATATCTTAGAAAACGTATTGAAAGGACATCCGGTACTTTTAAACCGTGCTCCTACATTACACCGTTTGGGCATTCAGTCTTTCCAACCTAAATTAGTTGAAGGGAAGGCCATTCAGTTACACCCATTGGTATGTACGGCATTCAACGCCGATTTTGATGGTGACCAAATGGCAGTGCATTTACCATTGGGTAATGCGGCTATTCTGGAAGCCCAAATGCTGATGCTTGCCTCACATAATATTCTTAACCCGGCAAATGGTACTCCAATAACCGTTCCTTCTCAAGACATGGTTTTGGGTCTGTACTACATTACCAAAGGCCGAAGAACGGATGAAGGACGGGTTGTCTTAGGACAAGATCAAATTTTCTATTCCCCTGAAGAAGTAATTATTGCCTATAATGAGCGTAAAATCGATCTTCATGCTTTCATTAAAGTTAAGGTTAATGCAAAGGAAAAAGACGGTTCAATCGTCAATAAATTAATTGATACTACGGTAGGAAGAGTGTTGTTCAACCAACGAGTACCTGCTGAAGTAGGCTATATTAATGAGTTACTCACCAAAAAATCTCTGCGTGATATTATTGGAGAGGTTGTCAAAGTGACCGGCATGGCTCGTGCAGCACAGTTTCTTGATGATATCAAGGAATTGGGTTTCCAAATGGCCTTCCAGGGTGGACTCTCATTTAACCTTCAGGATTTGAATATCCCTGCTGAAAAAGCTCATTTAATTGATCAGGCAAGTAAGGAGGTTGAAGAAGTAATGAACAACTACAACATGGGATTCATTACCAATAATGAAAGGTATAACCAAATCATCGATATCTGGACTCGTATTAATAACCGGTTGACTGCCAATGTGATGAATCAACTCTCGAGTGATAATCAAGGCTTTAACTCGGTGTACATGATGCTTGATTCCGGTGCTCGTGGTTCCAAAGAACAGATTCGTCAGCTATGTGGTATGCGCGGTTTGATGGCTAAGCCTCAGAAATCCGGTTCAGGTGGCGAAATTATCGAAAATCCAATCTTATCTAACTTTAAGGAAGGATTGTCAGTATTGGAGTATTTTATCTCTACACACGGTGCGCGTAAAGGTCTTGCTGATACGGCATTGAAAACAGCAGATGCCGGTTATTTAACTCGTCGTTTGCATGATGTGGCTCAGGATATGATTGTAGGCGAAACGGATTGCAGCACCCTAAGAGGAATTTACACGACCGCCTTGAAGGATAATGAGGATGTTGTTGAACCATTATACGACCGAATTTTAGGTAGAACCAGTTTGCATGATGTTTATGATCCGATTTCAGGAGAACTATTGGTTTCTGCAGGAGAGGATATTGAAGAGGATGTTGCATTGAAAATTGAA
>VGGW01000243.1 GCA_016868395.1 Bacteroidota bacterium
ACCCTAATACACTTGGCACCGATTTGCACGCATCCAGCATCAATGGCGCCATGAAAGACCAAATGAATGTTTTCTCTGTTTTTTTAGCAATGGGAATGGATATTCCCTCGATTGTTAAAGCAGCTACATGGACACCTGCGCTTACCATTAAAAAACCTGAACTTGGAAATTTATCTCAGGGGGCTATTGCTGACCTAACCGTAATGAGCATTCGGGATGGAGATTTCGGCTTCAAGGACATTGTTGGCAATAGACAAGAGGGGAGGTAAAGATTTGAATGTCAGTTAACTATAAAAGGTGGGAGGGTTGTTTATGACCTAAACGCAATTTCAACAAAACCTCATATTCAATAGCCTGTTTCAAAAATGTATAAACGATTCAGTGTGCTAGCATTCTTTTTTTGGCAATTATTAGATACTGATATTAAGTCGATTAAACTAAAAATGTCTTTTTTAAAGCTATTCGGTCTTTTTATTTTTCTGGTTTTTTGTCATGAAATAGAAAATACCTATGCCCAAAAAAGACCGAATGTGGTATTAATTATGACCGATGATCAGGGAGTAGGAGACCTTGGCATTCATAATAATGCGGATTTGAAAACACCCAATATGGATGTAATCGCAAAGCAAGGTGCTGAATTCAAACGATTTATTGTCAATTTCAATTGTTCACCTACGCGTGCGAGCATGCTGACCGGACGGGATAATTACCGGACCGGAGTGGTGGGTGTTACCGAGACTTCTCATTTAATGAAGTCTGCTGAAATTACAATCGCAAAATTATTGTCTGATGCAGGATACAGTACCGGAATTTTTGGTAAGTGGCATCTGGGTGATAGCTACCCGATGAGGCCATCAGACAAAGGATTTCAGGAAACTCTCATTCACAAGGGTGGTGGAATAGGTCAGGCTTCTGATCCACCGGGTAACTCTTACTTTAATCCTGTTCTGGAGCATAACAATGTAAAAAAGAGATTTGAGGGGTATTGTGATGATATTTTTGCCGATGCAACGATTGATTTCATCGAAAAAAATAAAGACAAACCATTTTTTGCCTATTATGCAACTAATTTACCTCATTTCCCCTTGATTGTTAGTGATAAATGGGCGGATCCTTATCGGAAACAAGGTCATCATGAGCTGAATGCACTGACCTATGGTATGATTGCCAATGTAGATGCTAATATTGGCCGTATTATGGATAAATTGAAGACTCTTGGAATTGAGAAAAATACCATTGTGATCTTCATGTCAGATAATGGTCCCAGAACTAAAAGAACGAAAAATGATCTTTATCCCGATCGGTACAGTATGAATCTCCGGGGTACAAAAACAAGTGTTTACGAAAATGGAATTCGTGCTCCATTCTTTATCAAATGGCCGGAAGTTATACCCCAAGGAGTAAAATTTTCAAATTTAGCTGCTCATATTGATGTAATGCCTACCTTATTAGAGGCTTGTGGAGTAGCTTTACCCCAAAATTTAAAATTGGATGGTTTATCTCTGATGCCTTTATTGACGCGGAAAGTGAATCAACTACCCGAACGGGAAATTTTTATTCAGGGACATGGTGGATCTGAACCATTTAAATATTTTCATTTTACGGTCAGAGGGCAAAAATATAAGCTCATTTCTCCATCAGATGATCCTTACGGCAACATCAGCAAACCAAGCAGTCTGGATGTCAAAAAAATGATCGCTAATTTGGAATTATACGATATTGAAAATGATACCAGTGAGATTTATAATTTGGCAAAACAGCGTCCGGAGATTGTTAAGAGTATGCTCTCTCGATATGAAGCATGGTTTGATCAGGCAATGCATGATCGGGGATCAGATTCACCACAAAGGATTTATTTAGGCACTCAGTTTCAATATAATGTACAGCTATCTCGCTTCGATTGGGGTGGTGCGGGTGTCTACGGTGATAATCCTAATAAAATCGGCTATTGGGAAGTTTACAGTAAGGCCTCAAATTATCGGATTACACTTCGTTTTCAGAAATCAGTAAAGGCTGGAACAGCAATAATTAAATATCAGTCTGTGGAAAGAAATGTTCCGCTTTCCATTGGAGATACTTCAGTAATTTTCGATAATATTGCCTTGCCGGAAGGCCCCGGAAGATTTGAGGCTTACTTAAATTTTGATTCAACCAATACCGGGGTTCAATTTGTTGATATTGAACGTATTAAATTTTAATGCAATGGAAAGAAGAAGATTCCTTAAATCTACTGTGATCGCTTCCTCGGCTATGTTTTTTGGATTGCCGGTCATGGATGCTTTCGCTTCCTCGGGAATTAAAATTAAAAAAATAAGATACTACAGCGCACCGGGTTACAATAAACCTTTGTTTAATCAGGCTCGTGGCATTGTTGAAATTGAGACTGATCGTGGGATTGTGGGTATCGGGGAGGGTGGTTCCAAAGATATGATCGAACAGTGTGCCCAAATGATGATTGGGGAAGATCCATTCCGAATTGAACACATTTGGCAAAACCTGTACAGAGGGATGTTTTATCCTCCGGGAAGAGAAAAATTACATGCGGTTGGAGCTCTTGAAATGGCTTTGTGGGATATTAAAGGCAAGGCCTTGAAGGTACCTGTTTATGAGCTTCTGGGCGGAGCAACACGTGATTATGTGGAATGTTATGCTACCGGTTTCAGACCCTCAAAGGCCAAAACTGAGGAGGAACGTGCTACCGATTGCCTCAAGGCTGGATTTAGATCCTACAGAATTGGTCCAACCGGAGGCAATGGTGATCAGCCCTTTGACTTCTTTGAGAACGCAGCCAAGACAATTGAATTCTGTAAGAGGTTAGATCATGCGGTGGGGGGTCAAGGGAATTGGGCAATTGACCTTCATACTCGCTTTGATACTCCGGAAGCAATAAAAATTTGTGATGAATTAGAAAAATTGAGTCCTTATTTTGTGGAAGATGCGATCAGATCGGAAAATTCCGGGGCTTATCGAAATTTCAGACAACTTACCAAAGTTCCTTTGGCAGTTGGTGAACAGTTTGGTGATCGTTGGGATATCAATGAAATGATTGAACAACAGTTGATTAATTATTCAAGAGTAACCTTACCTAACACCGGTGGTATCGTTGAATTTAAGAAAATAGCTTCTCTGTGTGAAACCCATTATGTAGGAATGATTCCTCATTTTACTGGTCCCTTATCAACAGCAGCTTTAGTCCATGTATTGGGTTCCAGTAGCCCGGCAAGAGTGATGATGGAATTAGCCGGTGGTGAACCGGAAAAACCAGCCTATTTTAATGAGGATTACCTTATTTTTTCAAATGGGAAATTGTATCTGAATCCTGAACCCGGACTCGGGGTTAAGTTCAACCCTAAAAAAGCCGATTTAGTGTTAGAAGTGACCGAAAGAACTAAATTCCCGCACCCCATTTTAAAAAGTCCTGATGGAGCAATTCACAACTGGTAAGCGGTCTCAGGATCTCTGTTCTTATTTTTATTACCTTGTGTTTATG
>VGGW01000244.1 GCA_016868395.1 Bacteroidota bacterium
AACTACCTGTACTTTAGATATTTACAATGCCTTTCTTTCGGACGACAAATTGAAGACATTGTTTCATGGGCATTCTTTTACCGCCAATCCGGTGGCCTGCTCTGCAGCTCTTGCAAGCCTCGATATCACGCTTAAAAAGGAAACCCTAGCCAGTATTGAGCAGATCACTAAATTCCATTTTGAATTCATGCAAAAAATTAAAGATCATCCAAGGCTAAAAAGCGTCAGGCAGACCGGAACGATCCTGGCTATGGAATGGCATACCCCTAACAAGACTTCCTATTTTAATAACCTAAGAGATAATCTCTACAATTTTTTTCTGGATCAGGGAATTCTTTTACGCCCCCTTGGTAATATTTTATATGTCATGCCTCCTTATTGTATCAGTCCGGAGGAACTCAGTTATGTTTATCTGAAAATAGAGGAAGCGCTGGAACAATTTTGATTGGTAAAAGGTTTTATTTCTCCGGAATGAATTATCAACCAACACGTTCATAGCGATTTATCATATTATGGTGAGTTCGATATTGAACGATCTGAATATTAAAATTTAACCTCTTCTGTTTTTACTTTTTCAGAAGATTGAGTAAAGTTCATTAATTTAACCTGAGATTGATATAAGCCCTTGCCGGAGGCTGATTATTTTTCTGAGATTTTGGAAAGCAGGATCCGTTGCTCTTGGCTTATTCCGGTCCCGTGTTCTGCCCTATTTTTTTGCTGAGAATTGAATGGGTATCCTAAGATTTAGTAGTGCAAAAAAGATAGAGCTACCACCCGGGTTTGTTTAACAGGGCCTGTGCTTCTATTACCGGACTGCCAGCTGCGATGAAAAACAGCAGCGGGTAAACTAAACCTTGCCGAAGGATTATCTTCCGGCTACGAATCAGCTGAAATCAGGTAGCATTTCTTGCCGGAAATACTCCGGAGGAAAGGACTAAATCAGCCTGTAAATGGCAAGATTGCTTTCTAAAAGTTAATTCTTTGGATTCAAAGCCTTATCAGACCGAGTATAACCTTACTCATTAACCTTTTTTGCAGGATTGAGATTAATATTCAATATAATCTCTGAAAACTTCCTGCATATAGGCTTTTCCATATCTCAAGAGCGTCGAATCTGATGCAGTATTCATTTTGTTTTTTCTTAAAATGATGTTTTTACCTACATTATCAAACGAAAGAATCTGATCTTGATTGGCCACACCAAATCCATTATCCCAGTTAAAAAATGCAAATTCTTTGAAAGCAGTGTTTAACAGGTCTCTGCTCCATCTGAAACGTTTGGAGTCTATTTTTAATTGATTTAGTAAAGTTGAAGCAAGGTCGGTTTGGCTTCCTGTTTTATGGATTCTCTTCCCTCTGAATTCAGGTTTAATTACTTCTCCGAAAAATAGGAGGGGAATGCGGTACCGATCAGGATCATATTCCATTAAATTGCCCGGAATGCGGTGAGCATGGTCCGCAAGAATGACGAAAAGTGTGTTTTTATACCATTTTTTCTCCCTGGCGCTGTTCATGTAAGCCCCGAGGCAAGAATCTGTGTAGAATGAAGTACTCCTGAATTTTGAATCCACATCTTCTCCTTTAAAATGAGGCTTTGTAGGGAGTTCAAATGGCTCATGGTTAGTTAATGTCAGGATATTAGAAAAGAAGGGTTGCTTGACTTTATCTAAATCCTGAAGATTCTTACTAAAAACCTTCTCATCATAGGTTCCCCATTTTGAATTCATATCTTCTGATCGAAAGGAATGTTTATCAATCAGTGTCTGATAGCCATGACTGAGAAGGTAGGATTTCATGTTAAAGAATTCGCTTTCACCGCCATAATAGAAATTACTCGAATAGCCATTTTTATTGAGCTCTTCTGCGATGGCAGGTAATTTTTCCTGCTTATTATTCTGCTTCATGATACTTCTGATAGCCTGAGAGGGAAATGCACTTAATGTGGCAACAAGACCCTTGTCAGTTCTTCCTGAAGAGGCATATATATGATCAAATAATAGTCCTTCAGATACAAGCCTCTTAAAATTTGGACTTATTCCTTTTTCGCCACCTAGATCTTCAACAAATCGGGCGGTAAAGCTTTCCATGATTATAAAAACAATATTTGGCCGATTGGGATCTATTATTTGGATGGATTGATCGGAAGGTTTTTTAAAAAGTTCAGCTACAATTTTTTCAGCATCTTCCTGACGGTAGTAATTATATGGATTTTTAGTCCCAAACTTGTTATTAATGATATCTTGAATAAGGTTCCACGGTGTATTTACTGCCGCATGATTTAATAATGGACAGCCAGAAAAATAGGCCATGCTTTGATTGATTGGCGTTAACTGCCAACCTCCTCTTATAGCGGTAAATAAAGTACTTAACAGAAAAAAGCTTAAAACTATTTTATAATGAAGTGGTTTCTCTCGATCTGCAAGCTTATAATTGATTATTTTATCACTTAAAAAAAGGCTAAGAGCGATAAAAGCAAAAAGTATGGAGAGGAATAAAACTACAGGAGAAGATGATGTGGATGCAATGGCTTCTTGTGGTGAATTAACTGCGATTTCCAAGGCTCTGAAGTTTATTTTAGAACCCCATTCCCTGTACAAATTCAAATTGCTTAATGCAAGTATGGAAAATAAAACTACAAATAGTGTCACATAGCTTTTAGCGATAACTTTTGGAAAGTTTACCTGAGGCAGGAAAAGAAATAGTAAATAAAAGATGGCAGGAATTACCGATATATAGGCTGCCATGGAGATATCAAGCCTGAAAGCATGCAAAAAGGTGCTGATAATTTCTTTAATTCCGAGACTCGAAATTTCTTTTGAAAAATAGCTGAGGAATAATAATCGCTCGAGGAAAAAGAAGACAATCCAAAAGAGTAAAAACCGCCCGAAAATTACAAAGCTTTTTAACATCAGTGCAAGATAAAAAAAACACCGAATGTTAAAAAGCTTTTAAAATAGTATTAAATTGATGTTAAAAAAATGATTTAACGTCCGCCTTGCATTTGCATTAACTGATCCAGACTTATTTCTTCATATTCCTTTCCGGCGCTGAACGATCCCGCAGGTACTGTGCCGACTGACAACTCTTTAACCTTTGCTTTTAAGCTCATTCCGTTCATAAACGAAGTGAATTCAACCGGAAATCCATACTCTTTTCCATAAAAACGGCTGAGTGGATTGGGCGTGATGTCAACTTCTCTGGTAAACCATACCTCAAAACTTTGATCGCTTTTCTTCTCTGTTACCTCATGTTTCAAAACGGTATAGCCGGCAAGTTTTTTTGTTTCGGTTCCAGCCTTAATACTTAATTCCGGCATATTTGCTGCAATTCTTTCTTGATCTGCGGGACTGAATATTACCGAAAACTTTTTGTTCATCATGGGAATATTCAGTAATAGTCGCTCATATTCCTTGTTGAAATTTAAAATATTAGTGCTGCTAAACATGGCAGATTCACTCTTCAGGCTTGATGAATC
>VGGW01000245.1 GCA_016868395.1 Bacteroidota bacterium
ATTTTTGACTTAATATTTTCCACAACCTTCTCCTTAAATTCAGTCAGATTCTCGATTTCCTCCGCTGCGCGATCCTTGATACTATCACCCAGGTTCTTCAGGGAATCACTTAACTTATCCCGGGTTTCTGATCCCTTATCAGGAGCAAATAAGATCCCTAATGCTGCCCCTACTGCCATCCCGGCAAGAAGCGCGATTAAAATTTTTGAGTTATCTTTCATGGTTTAATGATTACGATTAACGGATTAAAGTCCTTTTACGATATAATTCCAATACTTGTAATTGCATTTATTCCTCAGGTACTCAGTTCAAGCCGCTCTGTGGCTGACTTGCTTGACATATAAATTCGAATGCTGAGCATCAAGTAATAAAGTGATAACGTTCCAAATATAAGCCCTAGTATATCAATACAGGTATACCAATAATCACGCCAATTACATTACTGATGGGATCTGTGTAAGAAATTCCTTTTGCGATGATCAAACGCACTATTCTTTATGAAAATAAATCCGAAAAATGAAATCATTCATACGGAAGCCATTTTTATACGATACTTTACTTATTGACCCCTGAATTCGGCTTTTCTTTTAGCTAAAAAGGCAGATACCCCTTCGCGGAAATCTTCCGAACCAAAACAATTAGAAAATTCGGAAACCTCGGTTTCATAGCCATTGACACCAGCTTCAGTAGCAGCATTGATGGCTCTGATGGCGCATCCAACAGCAAATGGAGAGCGGGTCATAATTTTTTTTATTAGTTCACTAGCTTTTGGCAACAAATCGGCTGAGTCACAAACATGGTTTACAAGGCCGATACGGTAAGCTTCTTCCGCCTGAATCATATCTCCGGTCAGGATCATTTCCATGGCTCTTCCTTTGCCGATCAAGTGCGTTAATCTTTGCGTACCCCCATAGCCCGGAATTAATCCCAGGCTTACTTCAGGAAGCCCCATTTTCGCTACTGATGCTGCCAAGCGGATATGGCAGGCCATGGCCAGCTCAAGACCTCCACCCAATGCGAATCCATTAATTGCTGCTATAACTGGTTTGGAATGGTTTTGTATCACATCAAATACCTTAATTTGCCCTTCACGTGCAAGTTCCCTTCCCTCGTCGGCATTAAAGTCGGCGAATTCAGTAATATCTGCTCCGGCGACGAAAGCTTTTTCCCCGGCTCCGCTGATGATCAGTCCGCCAACATGCTCATCATGCGCTGAAGCGGTAACTACCTCATGCAGTTCTGCCAAGGTTGCTTTATTCAGTGCATTAAGTTTGTATTCGCGATTGATTGTTATAAATAAAATTCGTTCACGATTTTCAACGAGAAGATTTGAATAAGTCATTTTTAAGAAATTATAATGATAGCCAATTTTTGTCTGATGGTTGAAATTAGATTCAGAAACTTCTATTTTCAGACACCCAATATTTAATGTAAGACACAATTTCACCGGTATTTGTTCCGGGTTGAAACAATTGACCCACGCCCATTTCATGAAGGGCCTTCATATCATCATCAGGTATAATTCCACCCCCGGTTACAAGAACGTCAGTCAGCCCCTTTTGGTTCATCAACTGCATTATTTTAGGGAAAACGGTCATGTGCGCCCCCGAAAGAATTGAAACACCAATAGCATCTACATCTTCCTGCAAGGCCGTATTTACAACCATTTCAGGCGTCTGCCGCAGACCGGTATAAATCACTTCCATTCCTGCATCGCGCAAAGCACTTGCGATTATCTTTGCACCACGGTCATGACCATCAAGACCAACTTTTGCAACCAGTACGCGGATGGGGCGATTTAGAGATTCTGTTACCATAGGGATGATACAAAAGTAAGAAGAAAATTGGATTATAAGATGAAAGGTGGTACGGTGATAACACCGACCATGAGGGATAGTAGTACGGTGACAACACCGACCACAGGGGAAGTGGTACGGTGACAACATCGACCACAGGGGAAGTGGTACGGTGATAACACCGACCATGGGGATAGTGGTAGGGTGGGAACACCGACCATGGGGGATTTTAGAGGCCTTGGAATGACTATGAAAACGATTATTTATCCCCACAAATAAATTTTGCTATTTTTGCAAGCTCCAAGTCTGGTTATGAGTGAAGAAAAATCATTGAATTTTTTAGAAGAAATCATTGAAGCTGATATTCAAAATGGCAAAAATGGCGGGCGTGTGCTCACCCGTTTCCCGCCGGAGCCCAATGGCTATTTGCACATAGGTCATGCTAAATCAATCTGCCTGAATTTTGGTATTGCGGCAAAGTATAATGGTAAAACTAACCTTAGATTTGATGATACCAATCCAACCACTGAGGATATTGAATATGTCGAAAGCATAAAGAACGATATTCAATGGCTTGGTTTTACGTGGGACAAAGAGTTGTATTCTTCCGATTATTTTGATCAATTATATGATTTTGCTTTGGTTTTGATTCAGCAGGGCCTGGCCTATGTAGAAGATGGAAGTCCCGAGGAAATTGCCGCCGCTAAGGGAATTCCGACAGAACCCGGAAAGCCTTCGCCCTCCCGTGGCAGAAGTATAGAAGAGAATATGCAACTTTTCATGGAGATGAAGGATGGAAAGCATCCGGAAGGCTCCAAAGTTCTGCGTGCTAAAATTGATCTTGCTTCGCCTAATATGCATTTGCGTGATCCCTTGATGTATCGGATAAAACATGCTCATCATCACCGTACGGCAGATCGGTGGTGTATTTACCCGATGTATGATTTTGCCCATGGCCAGTCGGATTCCATTGAAGAAATTACACATTCGATCTGTACTCTTGAATTTGTTCCACATCGCCCATTGTACGATTGGTTTATTCAGAAGTTAAATGTATTCCCATCAAAACAATATGAATTTGCTCGTCTGAACATGAATTATACCGTGATGAGTAAAAGAAAACTGTTGCAATTGGTTAATGAGGGCTATGTAAATGGTTGGGACGATCCCAGAATGCCAACCATCAGCGGTTTACGTCGTCGCGGATATACGCCCCATGCTATTCGAAATTTTAGTGAGCGAATTGGGATTGCCAGACGTGAAAATCAGATAGACCTGAGTTTGTTGGAGTTTTGTATTCGGGAAGATTTGAATAAAAGTGCATGGCGTAGAATGGCAGTAATTGATCCGCTTAAACTGATTATCACCAATTATCCTGAAGCGCAAACCGAAATGATGGAGGGCGAAAATAACCCGGAGTATGAAGGTGGTGATGGGTTTAGAAATATTCCCTTCAGCTCTGAACTGTGGATTGAGCGGGATGACTTTATGGAAGAACCTACCAAAAAATATTTCCGTCTTGGGCCCGGTTTAATGGTACGTTTAAAGCATGCCTACATTGTACGGTGCGATAGTTTTGTGAAGGATGCTGATGGTAATCTCTCTGAAATTCATTGTACCTATATTCCGGAATCAAGAAGTG
>VGGW01000246.1 GCA_016868395.1 Bacteroidota bacterium
TGGTTGATAGATCCCACTAATCGCTTAAACCTAGGTAATAACCCAAATCACGCATAAAAAACCCACGAGTATCTTCACCAAAAGTTGGAAACAGTAAGCCTCCGGATCTTTTATTTGGTTTAGGAAAAAATCCAAACGGTAAACCAAGCGGAAGTGGTATATCTTCAATAACCAAATAAGCCGGACCAGTTATGATTTGTTTGTCGGTAGCTATACCTTTACTGATATGAATTCCAAAATGAGGATGAGGCAAATTACAAGTACTGTAAATCCCTCTTTTGAAAAATCCTTCGTCATATTGGTTTTTTTTGAATTGTTGAGCTTGAAGAAATCCACCCTCAACATCTGTAAAAACCCCATATGATTTTCCTTTTTTAGATTTATAGTTAAAAAAAAGTGAATCTGTGCTCAATGGGGGTTCGACACCTTGCATAACCAAAGGCTTGCCAATATATCTTTTGTTTAAGGGATTAATTCTTCCTTTGGCGAAAAGGCTATTGTTCTTCTGATCAAGTCTAATATAGTCGGCTTCAATTTCGAAATCTTCATATTTTACACGGGCGTTTCCATACAAAAAGACTATATTGTTTTTCATGTCAAATCTTGTGGAATCTTCAGCCGCATAAGTTACTTTAGATGTTAATGAGCCTGTTTTTATTATTTTTTTTGTTAGGGTGTCGGTTTTTGACTCGGCAGTACGCAAGGTTGTATCACCTGAAGCGTCGCGGGGTTTTGGAACCGGTCGCTGGGCATACAGTGACTCATTCATTAGTACAGCAATCAGATTAACTGCAAAAAAAAAGATAAAAATGGATTTAATAAATTTCAAATTCAGTGATGAATACTATTTTTGCAATGATTTATTATAATATGCGTCCAAAATTAATCAAAAATATAGCATTGATAAGATACATTTACGTATTACTAGCGCTTCAAATTTTGTTTGCGCAAAATTCAATCGCAAATTCTATTACTGCCACTCCATATCGAATAAAAACTATTGTTTTGGATGCAGGTCACGGAGGGCATGATGGTGCCACAAAGGGATTATTTTCAAGAGAAAAAGATATTGCTCTTCAAGTGGCCTTACGTTTAGGTAAGGCAATTGAAGAAAATATAAAAGATGTCAAGGTAATTTATACACGTACGACAGATGTTTTTATTCCACTTTACGAGCGAATTGGTATCGCTAATCGAAATAAAGCCGATTTGTTTATTTCGATCCATTGCAATTCAATGCCCATAAAAAAAGTAATTAGCGGATATCGAAAAGACGGTCGCGGGCGGCGTGTTCCTATCTATAAGACCGTTCAAAGCACCTCTACAAAAGGCGTGGAAACATTTGTATCAGGTTTTGGTCGTTTGGATGAGCAGGATGTTGTCATGCGTGAAAATGAATCTATACTTTTGGAAAAAGATTATAAGGAAAATTATGAAGGTTATGATCCAAAAGATCCTGAAAGTATTATTCTCCTTTCTTTAATGAAGAATGCCTTTAGAGAGCAAAGCATAAAGTTAGCATCTTATATTCAGGATGAGTATATCTTAAGCGGAAGAATAGACCGAGGGGTTAAAGAACAAAGTCTCGCGGTGTTAGCTAAAGCAGGAATGCCTGCTGTTTTGACCGAAATTGGATTTGTTTCTAATCCTGAAGAAGAGGAGTACATGAATTCTGAACTTGGGCAAAACGAAATTGTTGGAAATTTATTAAATGCGATTCAAACCTATAAGAAACAAGCTGAGCTGGAATAATCTATTTGCTTTAGAAATGTCATTAAAATTGGCATTTGTTTAAGTACAGTTATCTATTTTACATTTAAACACGTGTAAATAAATGAAAATTACAAACGAAACCAAGGTAGGTGTATTAGCTGCAGTTGCTATTGCCGTATTAATTATTGGCTATAGCTTTTTGAAAGGAAACGATGTTTTCTCCCGTGAGAACGAATTTTATGCGATTTACTCGAGAGTTGACGGTTTGACAGTATCCAAGCCTGTTTTGGTCAATGGATATCAAATAGGACGTGTTTCAGATTTAACTTTACAAGCTGACGGTAGAATCTTGGTACAATTCAAAATAGACCCGGAATATGGAATTCCAAAAAATACAATAGCTAAACTGGAGAGTACAGACCTTCTAGGTGGAAAAGTAATTGTTTTTGAGCTTGGAAATGGAAGTGAATTCGCGTCAGACGGCGATACTTTGAATGCCAATATCAAACAAGACTTGATGGATCAGGTAGAACCGGTTCAGAAGAAAGCCGAGCAAATTATTGCACGAATGGATTCAGTTTTAACATCCGTTAACAGTACCTTAAGTCCTGATTTTCAGAGGAATTTTGACCGTAGTTTCGCAAGTATCGCAAGAACATTAGAAACTTTAGAAAGAACTACCACTACAGTAGATGCTCTGGTGGGTACTCAAAGTTCAAAAATATCAGGAATTATGTCTAACCTGGAATCTATATCATCCAACTTTAAGAATAATAATGAGAGTATAACGTCCATCATTAATAATTTTGAAAAAGTATCAGATGATGTTGCAAAAGCAAATTTTGTACAAACTATAACAGCGGCGAATAATGCAGTTGCCGAGCTTCAATTAGTAGTCAATAAAGTTAATTCAGGGAATGGGACTCTTAGTCAATTAATCAATGATGAACGCATGTATAATAATTTGAACAATGCAGCTTCTAATCTTAATAAATTAATGATTGATCTAAAAGCAAATCCAAAACGCTATGTAAGCTTCTCTATTTTTGGGGGTAAAAAATAGTAAGTTTGATTTCAAATTTGAAAGGTTTGGCCCTCAACTGCCAATGAAGTATCCTGAAATACTGTTTTGGCCTCTTCTAACAATGGATTCAAATCCTTGTACCTAGCAGAAAAATGTCCAATTAAAAGTTTCTTTACCCTGGCTTTAGCTGCAACTTCTGCTGCTTGAAGTGAAGTCGTGTGAAAGGTTTCCTCTGCCCGCTCCAGCATTTCATTCAAAAAAGTGGCTTCATGGTATAACAGATCAACACCGGAAATATGGTTTATATACTTCCAGCTACAAATAGTGTCTGAACAATAGGCATATTTTCTGGGTATATCAGGTTCAGTTGTCAGTTCTTCTGCAGCATGTATCACACCATTTTTGTCTATAAAGCTCTCCCCGATTTTTATCAAGGGAATCATCTCATTGGGAATAGACAATTCCTCGATTTTTGTTTTGATCATTTTTCTCAATCGCTGTCTCTCGGTAAACAAAAAACCGGTACATGGAATTCGGTGATCCAACGGAAAGCTATCAACTGTTAGATCATGACTTTCAAAAATACGATTGATCTGATCATCTCTTGTGGCTTGAAAATTAATCGGAAATCTAAGACTAGTTTGTGAATGCTTAAATTGGATATC
>VGGW01000247.1 GCA_016868395.1 Bacteroidota bacterium
ATTTATCCCGTATAAAGCTTCTATATTTTCATGCCGATTCACAGCGGCTAGATGCACAATGACATCGCACTCTTTAACGAAAGTATCTAGCGCAGATTCATCATCAAAAAAAGACCTATCGAATTCAACCAATTTAAATTCTTCGCAAGTGTATTTGATTTGTTGGTATAAATGATACCCAATAAATCCATTCTGCCCAGTAATTCCTATTTTTTTTTTCAAATGAAATAATTGATTTAAATTTTAGAGTTATCTAAACAACTAAGTAATCTTCAATATCTTCGCCAAGAAGTTCCTTTTTGACATAACTCAAGGTGGAGAGTAACGACTTGACTTCTTCTATATTCAACTGATTGGTGTTGTGGGAATGATAATCCAAAACTTCATTTAAACCTTGTTCACCTTTGGAATAATACATTGCATAATTTAAATCTCTGTTATCAGCGGGTATTCTATAGAATTCCCCCATATCCTCTGCCTTCATCATTTCCTCACGAGTACAAAGCGTTTCGTAAAGTTTTTCGCCATGCCGAGTTCCAATAACATTAATTGAGACCTCCGAATTAGCCATTTGTCTTAGTGCTTCGGCAAGATTACCAATGGATGTCGCCGGAGCTTTATTCACGAATAGATCACCAGAATTTCCTTTTTCAAATGCAAATAGTACTAAATCTACAGCGTCATTCAAACTCATCATAAAACGAGTCATATTAGGATCTGTAATAGTTAATGGTTTGTTTTCCTTGAGCTGCTTGATGAAAAGTGGAATGACAGAGCCCCTTGATGCCATCACATTTCCATATCTCGTCAAGCATACAATTGTTTTCTGTAAATTTCTTGCCTCGGCAATAGCCACTTTTTCCATCATTGCTTTTGAGATACCCATCGCATTAATAGGATAAGCTGCCTTATCTGTACTTAAGCAAATAACTTTTTTTACTCCGTTTTGTCCGGCTGCGCGAATGACATTCTGAGTACCAATAACATTCGTTCTAACGGCCTCCATTGGAAAAAATTCACATGACGGAACCTGCTTCAATGCAGCTGCATGAAAGATATAATCAACACCTCTAATTGCCGGTTCAACAGAATCAAAATCTCTCACATCACCAATGAAAAATTTTAGCTTAGAATTCTTCAATTCATTGCGCATATCATCCTGCTTTTTCTCATCACGAGAAAAAATACGAATCTCAGTAAAAACATCTGTTTTTAAAAATTTTTGCAGAACTGCATTCCCAAATGAACCAGTGCCCCCGGTTATTAATAATATCATAAAATGTTACTTAAAATCAATTTGCGCCTTTTCATAGTCAGCAGGCACTCCAATATCAATGAAATAGCTGTTGAATTCAATCCCAAAAATAGCGCCTTTACTTACAAATTTTTCAAAAAAATCTTTTTCCAATGAGAATTTTTCTAATGGCATATTATTTAAAAAAAACTCTTTATTTAACACCCCAATTCCTCCATTAATTAGACCTTCTTTTACTATACTTTTTTCCTTAAACTCAATAATTCTATAGAAGCTATCACAACTTACTGTACCATATCTGAGAGGTTCTTTAATCCTCAAAATAGCTAGACTTGCCCAACAACCTATCGTTTCTACTGATTTTAGATAAAATTTCTTCAGATCAATATCAAAGTATGTATCACCATTAAGAAAAATGATATTATTCCTCTGACAAAGCTTGAGGGCTTGTTTAAGGGCTCCTCCTGTACCTAAAGGCTCTTTTTCGATACTTAGTATTATTTCAAACTTAAAATCATTCTCTTTCAACCAAATCTCTACTTGCTCACTTCGATATCCAAGTGCAAGAATCACACGTGAAACATTTTGCCCCTCTAAATATTTGAAAAGATAATAAAGAAAAGCTTTCCCATTGATTGGAGCCAAAACCTTAGGAACATCATTGACCACATCTCTGAGCCTTGAACCAAGTCCACCTGCTAGCACTACACACTCTAGCCCATCAATAACCTGGGTATCAATCCTCATAAAAGTAACTTTCTACCACTCCACAAATTATATGCCCTATTAAAATATGACTTTCCTGAATCCGGGGTGTATACGAACTGGGTACTTTAATCAAATAATCACATAAACCATCCATTTCTCCAACATTAGAACCAGTAAGCCCTACTGAAGTAATTCCTAATTCTTTACATACTTTTAATGCTTGAATAATATTCTTTGAATTACCACTCGTGGAAATTGCAAAAAACACATCATTTTTTTTCCCTATAGCTTGTAGCTGACGGGCAAACAATAAGTCATACCCATAATCATTACCAACCGCTGTCAAGATAGACGTATCAGTAGTCAATGCAATAGACGCCATTCCTGGTCTGTCAAAAAGGTATCTACTAACGAATTCTGCAGCAATATGCTGCGAGTCTGCTGCACTACCCCCATTACCAGCAAATAATGTTTTGCCTTCTAATTTGTAACATTCAATTATAACTTGGCAAACCGTTTTAATTTTATTCACCAGTTCATCATCAGAATAAATTAGCATTTTAACTTCTGCAGATGCCTTAACTTCATTTTTAATTCTTTCTATCATACAAATTTTTATTTAATATATTTTCCATGAATGGCAGCCTCCTTCTGTGAACTGGAAATCAAATACTGACCCCTCCAATTCATTTAAAACAAACTTTAAGTTAGTCTTATACTCTGGTTTGACAAAAAAGAATATAAATCCGCCCCCACCTGCTCCACTAACTTTACCAGAAACAGCACCATGACTATAAGCTAATCTCATAATCTCATCAATCTTATCATTTGAAATAGAACTTGCCATTTGCTTTTTTCTTTCCCATGAATTCCCTAAAATCCGAGCAAATTCATCTGTATTTCCTTTCAAAACAGCCGCTTTTAATGCTACCGCACTATCTTTTAAAGAATGCATTGAATCTACAGCTTCAGTTTTTTTATTTTCAACATTAGATTTTTGCTCATCAATAATATCAGCAGACAATCTCGATGCACCCGTATAATATAATAACAAAGATGCTTCTAATTCATCAATTATCCATCTTTTTACTCGTAATGGATTTACAATTACATGATTATTAGAATAAAACTCAATGAAATTGAAACCTCCAAATGCAGAAGCATACTGATCTTGCTTACCACCACTCATTTTCAAATCCTCTCGTTCAATTTTAAATGCTAAATTAGCTAAGTCATACTCACCTAAAGGCAAATCCAACCATTCTACAAAAGCTCGAAGTATCGCAACTACCATTGCTGAAGATGATCCTAAACCACTCCCAGCTGGTGCATCAGAATAAGTTGTGATTTCAAAACTCCTTGGCTTGAAACCAAAATCTGATACAACCCTATTATAAACAGCTGTGCATAATTTGAAA
>VGGW01000248.1 GCA_016868395.1 Bacteroidota bacterium
TAATCCTGACTCCTTTAGCTGAAAGGAGTTAGGGTTGAGTGAAATTACTTTTATAGTTGAAATCAGTTCAACCTTGGCAAATGCCTTTCCTGAGAACGCTGTTTTTTTTATTAAAAACTTATCCTGGTTAATTAAAGGCAACTCTATTGCTGAGTCGGCTAGACCGGCCTTAAGCTTTACTGCGATTCTTGGTGCCAGACCCTTTGCGCTGAATGTGTTGGAAAGAACAATAACAGTAGCACTTTCTTTTTTTGCTGCTTCCGCAATGATTGAGGCATAAGCTTGATTAATAAAAGACTTTAATTTATCATGAGATACATTCAATACCCTATTAGCACCATATTTTCCCAGATTGACAAGAATTTCAGGATTTACATTTCCAATCGAAATGGCAATTAATTCTGTTTTTAACTGTTCAGCAATGGCAGCGGCATAAGAAATAACCTCAAAGGCAGATTTCTTGAATTTACCTTCTGCATTCTCTACATATACTAATACTGACATAATCTTTACTTTATAACCTGATGGATAATTTTTAGCCTAAATAACTTTAGATTTATAATGTAAAAGCTCGACCAATTTCTCTGTTTCATCCGAGCCAAGCATAGTAACAGAGCCACGTGGCTCGGGTATAGAATAGGATTGAAATGAAAGTAATTGATCTACCGGTGCAGGCTCTATCACCTCCAATGGTTTCGTTCGAGCCGACATAATTCCTCTCATATTCGGAATTTTAGGTTCGGCAACACCTTCTGCACAACTGGCAGTGAAAGGGAAAGAAACCGAGAGTATCTCCTTCCCACCCTCAATCTCGCGAACAAGACTGGCCTGAGTGGTAGATTCAATATCTAATTTTTTAATAATGGATATGGATGGAATATCCAAAAATTCAGCAACCATGGCGGCAACTTGACAACCATTATAATCAATGGATTCCCTTCCGGTTAATATCATTTGAAAGCCTTTGTCTTTTGCATAATTTGCAATTTGGGCCGCAACAAAATAGGCATCCCGAGGAGCTGCATTTATTCTCACAGCATCATCAGCGCCAATGGCCAAAGCTTTCCTTATGGTAGGTTCAGAGCCAACTTCACCAACATGTATAATACTTACCGTCCCTTTTCCTCCTTCAGTTAACTCAATGGCACGCGCCAAAGCAATTTCATCATAAGGATTTAATATATATTGAACACCAAGTGTATTGAATTGGGTATTATCACCATTAAAAGTTACTTTTGTTGTGGTATCCGGGACATTACTGACACAAACTAATATTTTCATATAAATTTCTGTTTTTACAAATCTACTCAAAAAAGCCAAATAAAATGCATCCAATCCGTTTACAAAAGCTTTTAGATTTTCTAAAAAATGAACCTGAAGATCCTTTTTTGAAATATGCAATTGCTACAGAGTATTTTAGCATAAAGGATTATAAAAACGCCTTATTTTATTTTGAAGATTTGATTAAAAATCATCCGGATTATGTTGGAACTTATTACCATTTAGGTAAATTGTATGAAATAATTGGCAGGAAAACAGATGCTATTGAAATTTATAGGAATGGGATGAATTTTGCCAGAAAAAATAAGGATATGCATGCTTTTTCCGAATTACAAAGTGTACTCAATTCAGCCAGCGGTTTAGATTACGAAGACGACTAGTATTTTATGCTTAGAAAACGTCAGCTTATTTTTCTTACTGATGTCATTTGGTTTACGCTGACCGCGTTTGGTGGAGCTCAAGCGCATATCGGAATGATGCTTAAAAATTTTGTAAGTAAACGCAAGTATATCAGTGAAAATGAATTGCTGGAATTAAATGCACTCACTCAAATACTTCCCGGACCTTCCTCCACACAAACTTTAATCGGAATTGCATATAAGGTTGGAGGACTCCCAATTGCGATTATAACTTTTATTATTTGGGTACTTCCATCAGCATTCTTAATGTGTTTGGCTGTGCTGAGTTATACCTTATTAGGGCAAAAGGAGAAGTTTGCACAGATATTATTGTATGTACAACCCGTCGCTGTTGGTATCTTAGCTTATGCAGCCTATTCCTTTGGAGATAAAGTACTGAAATCAAGAACCTCATTTTGGCTTGCAGCCGGCTCATTATTTGCGACCTTATTATTACGTAACGCTTATGCCTTTCCAATCCTGATTTTAATTGGGGGAATTGTCTCTTCAACTATTAACAAAGAGGTTGAAGAAAATAATTTAAGAGTCAGACTATTTTCCAACATCAATCCAAACAAAATCGCTTATTTTATTGGTGTTCTACTATTATTTGCCGGAATGGGGGCATTGATTAATCGTACTTCACCATTCAGTTTACCTATTCGTTTGTTCGAAAATTTTTATCGTAATGGAATTTTGATATTTGGTGGAGGACAGGTATTGGTTCCTTTTATGTACACCGAATTTGTGCAAATGAAAGGCTATTTGACTTCCGACCAATTTCTTTCAGGATATGCCTTTCAACAGGCATTACCGGGTCCAACTTTTTCATTCACATCTTTTGTAGGTGGTATGACCATGAAAAATTCAGGTTCCGGTATTTCCGGTCAGATTTTGGGAAGTATAATTGCGGTTCTTGGCATTAACCTACCGGGTTTAATTCTTATTTTGTTTATTGTCCCTTTTTGGAATGATTTGAAGAAAATAACAAGAATTAAAAATTCTTTATCAGGTATCAATGCAGTATCTGTAGGTTTTATTGGTGCTGCATTCTTACTTCTGATTCACCCGGTGGGAGTAAATTTTCTATCAGTTGGGTTAATTTTACTTACCTTTCTGGTGTTGGTATTTACCAAAATAAAAACACCAATTATAATTTTGGTAGCGGTATTCCTTGGTCTCCTGATCTAGTCAAATTCCATAACCATTACGTTTATCAGAACAGAGGTTCATCATCTAAATCATCCATTCTTGAAGGCCGGATTATGAAATTATTGGGTTTTTCAAAATCTTGTGAGGGGCTGATTCCAGCAAAGGGATTTGGATTATTCGCTGAATTATTGCTGAAATCTTCCTCTAAGTCAACGAATTTTACATATCTACCCACGAATCTCAGTGGAATAGTTCCGGTTTCACCATTTCTATGTTTGGCGACAATAACCTCTCCGATACCGACGGTTGATCGACCTTGTTCATCTTCGCTTAGACCATAATACTCCGGTCGGTATAAGAATAGAACCATATCTGCATCTTGCTCAATAGATCCTGATTCGCGTAAATCTGAGAGCATAGGTTTTTTAGTGCCACCAGGCCGGTTTTCTACAGCTCTGCTGAGTTGTGATAAAGCTATAACAGGCACATTGAGTTCTTTAGCTACAGATTTTAGTGCTCTCGAAATACTCCCAATTTCTTGTTCCCGG
>VGGW01000249.1 GCA_016868395.1 Bacteroidota bacterium
TGTTAGGGCTTTTACTCCAGATGGTCAAAATCTAAACATTCTCTCGCAATTTTTTTTAAGATACTCATATGTGTTTTTACCTGTATCTTGGGTCTTATTGTTTTCGATTTGCTCCAAACTAAATCACTATATACTTGCAGTCATTCTACTGCCTCTTAATGTTCTTGTTGTCAAAAAGACTCCATTTTTCTTTTGCCTGGCATCTTTGATCTTAATTGTTTTCATCAAACTTATACATGACTATAAGATTTTAAGTATTTTTAAACGACCTATAATTAAAACTAAGAGCTTTCTTTTTCTTCTTCCGCTTGCTTTTGCGGGCTTCTTGGCTTTTGGCGCATATACATTGACTAATCCTGAATCAAATTGGTTAAGTATTTTTGGTCGCTATGTGTTTACACCACACTATAGTTCGCTATCTAAGTTATACTTTTGGCAGCTAGAGAATTTTTCTAATTATGATATTGGCGGCAGTCGTCTTGCGTCCATTTTCAACGGTGTACCATATGAGGCGTCAAATTATATGCAAGAAACGACGTTTAGTTTGTTTGGAATTGTTTTTGGTGACTCTTCTATGTTCTTACCCCTTGCCTTGATGCGCGGGGGGCTTCTCTTGGTTTTCATAGAATCAATAGGCATAGTTCTATTTTTCTTGATGCTTGATTATATTTATATGCAATTTCGTCAAAATCTTTTGGTTCAAAGGTTTATTATAATATTAGCATTGTATACATCTCTTATTTTACTTAGCGTTGATTCACAAACCGTCCTTCTCCATTTTTCTGTATTTTATTTTTCAATTGCATTGTTCTTGCTTGCATTCTTGCGTCGCTTGCGCTTACAGCGTTAAGATACCATGACCTTAGCCATTTATATTTCCACTTCATATTCAGTCTTTTCTATTTAATTCCTCGGCCTTGTGTTGTCAATGCTACAATTCGCAATAGTTGTAATCGGGTTAGACGAATTAGATATTGATTTGTCTTTACTGTCAATTCGCTCGTCTTGCGATCATGATTTTCTTGACACATTGCTGATTGTTTGTGTCTCCCCTTGCGTCATTCAAACAAATAAATATGACTTCTCTTCTGAATTGGTTTGGCTTGAGGATTCAAGAAGTGGTATTTATGCTGCTTTTAATCTTGCCATTTCCTATATTCTTTGTTTGAATATTACGCATATAGCGTTTCTAAATTCTGGAGATCAAATGCTTCGAGGTTTTCGCCAATCAATCTCATTGTGTCGTAGTAATCCAGAATCAATTGTAAGCGGAGTCGCTGACATAAGATCACTCCAAAATATTCACATAAAGTATTTCTCTGGAGGAAAAAGCCACTGGAATATTATACATCCACTGTCTATTTATCCTATCACATGTTTTAGGCATTGTCTTTACAATGAGCGATTGATGGTCTCTTCTGATTGGCATTTAAACTACAAATTGAGGGGTTATCATTTTTTGCGCCATACCACCCCTGTCGTCATTTTTTATCTTGGCGGTATTTCTAGCTCTGGCAGATCTAGCGTACTAATTTTTAAAGATGAGTTAACTGTTTTGCTGACAATGCCATGGAATTACCTTAATCCTCAGGATTACCATTACGTGCTGAGGCTAATCTCTTCATCTCTCGGCCTTATCCGCTATTTTGCAGCGCAAATTTTCTTTGTTTTGGGGAGGCTTCTGAGTGCAATTTTATTACGTATTCATTCTTGATTCCTGTTTGTTAGCCTGACTTTTATCCACTTGATGATTGCCAATTTGATAAATCTTTATCAACCAATGCTCAATAAAAATTTTGATTCTTTTTCCTTTCTGATCCTTTAATCTTTAGTTGATTTTCGGTTGAACTATCTCTTCCTTTGTGGCATTAACGCGGCCTCTGATTCCGTGATACAATAGCTAATGTGTTTAAACTAACCCCTTTACATTTGGCGTTCTTTTCCCAATGGCATCAATTCATGGAATAGTCCTAGTAGGAGGGTTTGGAAATAATCTATTTCAATTAAATTACCATTTTTACAAAAGATCACTTTTGCCGTCAGCATGCCCAAATACGTTTTTTTTATTTGATTCATTTTTAACACTTATTTTTCGCAGGTTTAGGGGTGTTTCCTCGTATGAAATTCACCCTCTTGTTTTCGAAATACTTCCAAATGCTCATATTTCGAGGCTCAGACTGTTTAACGTCTTGTTTCTGTCGATTTCGCGTCTCATATCTAAAAGATTTTTTGGACATCTTTGGATTGATCAATCGTATTCGGGTTTCAATTATGACAGATGTTTGATTGTTAGGTCTTATTTTATGTGTGATATCCCTGTTTCTAAGTTACTTGTCTCGCGTATTCGAAGTGTTCTTGAAATTGGTGATTCGCTCGCTCCTAGGATTTGTACACATATGCGCTTTAACGATTCTTCGTTCAAGTCCCTACCCTTTTTCTATTACGATAAGTCTGTTAAATATGCATTAAGTTTCGATGCGAGACTTCCTGTGTATATTGTTTCTAACGATAAATCCAAAGCTGCTCAGTTTGCAAGATCAATTGATACCAAGCAAGTGGTTGAGATTGTCTCCGGCTCGATAGAAGATGATTTTTCTTTTATGGCTCAAAGCCAGATTTTAATCTGCTCCAATAGTACTTTTAGCTGGTGGGCTTCAGAGTGCAGTTGTAATGCTCAAACTATAATTAGTCCTCACTATTCAACCTACAGCAATTATAAGTTTTCACCGCTATCGAAAAAAAGACGACTTGTTATGTCTTGAAGCCAACCATTCATTTCTCATCTTTCTGCTTTTTGTAGATTTATGTAAAAAGCTTTAATGTTATTCGGTTCTTACTTTTGCCCGTGTAAGTTTTGCAGTAGCCAATGATGTGTTAGGGAGACTCTGGAAAACCCAGGCCAGCCGCGCGAAAATACCTGTGTAATCGCAGGCGCGGACTGGGTTCATGGGTAGCAAGCAGCTGGGATTCGGTGATTACGAGCAGGCCACGGCCAAGAAGCGCACAAGGCGCGAGCGATTTCTGGGAGAAATGGAGAAGGTGGTGCCGTGGAAGGCGCTGCTTGAGCTGATCGAGCCCTTCTATCCCAAGACCAGCTCCAAGGGTGGCCGCCCGCCTTATCCGCTCTCGACCATGTTGCGCATCCATCTGCTGCAGCAGTGGTACGACCTCAGCGATCCGGCGATGGAGGATGCGCTGATCGAGGTGCCGACGATGCGCCGTTTCGCTGGGATCGACATGATCGGCGATCGGATCCCTGATGAGACAACGATTCTGGCGTTCCGGCACCTACTGGAGAAGCATGATCTGGGCCAATCAGATCTTTGAGGTGG
>VGGW01000250.1 GCA_016868395.1 Bacteroidota bacterium
TCAAATGCAATCTTAGGTTTCAGTCCCAGGAAAATATTAAATCAGATTAAGAATATTGTTGTTAAACAAGAACGCAAATTTAATCATTTGTATGAAGATGTAATTGTTAAGGAGCTGGAACAGGAAAGGATATTTTTAATTAATGAGACCCAGCTTAATGTGGCCAGGGGAACATTTGTTCGTGAATATTTTCGAGATAGGATATTATCTACACTCGTTCCGGTCATGATTAACAAAAATGAGCCTTTTCCCGAATTAAAGGATCGGGCAATTTATCTTTTTGTTAGAATGGTGCATTCTAAAAATAAGGAAAAGAACAGGTATGCTTTGATCGAGATTCCAACAGAGGTTTCAAACCGTTTTATTGTATTGCCGGAAACTAACAACTTAAAATTCATTACCCTGATTGATGATGCGGTCAGATATTGCCTAGATGATATTTTCTTCATCTTTGAATATGATCATATTCAGGCATATTCTATCCAGTTAACCAGGGATGCCGAATTAAATCTTGATTTTCATGTCAGTGAAAAGTTTATCGATGCACTTTCTAAAAGCTTATTAAAAAGAGCAAAAGGAAAACCAATGCGTTTATTGTATGATACGGATATGCCATTGGATATGCTCACCTATCTGGTTGCTGAGTTAGACTTAACTGCAGACGGGTTAATTCCGGGTAATCGTTATCATAATTTTAAAGACTTTATAAGTTTCCCAAATATTGGTCGGCCTGAGCTAGAATATCCCAAACAATTACCCTTGATAGTAAATGATTTACCTGGTGTAAATAGTATTTTCAACCAGATCGCGAAAAAGGATTTTTTGATTAATTTACCCTATCAATCTTTTGATTACATCATACATTTTCTTAGGGAGGCAGCCATTGATCCAAAAGTTAAGGAAATTAACATAACCCTCTACCGTTTAGCTGAAAATTCGAGAATAATTCACGCATTGATTAATGCTGCCAAAAATGGCAAGAAGGTAAATTGTTTACTTGAGCTGAAGGCGAGGTTTGATGAACAGGCTAATATTTATTGGACTAATAAGCTTGAGGAAGAGGGAGTACATGTTAATTACGGAATGACTGACTATAAGGTTCATTCAAAAATATGCTTGGTTAGGCGAACTGAGAAGGGAAAGGATAGATATTATGCTAATCTTGCCACCGGTAACTACAATGAAAAGACGGCAAAAATCTATTGTGATCATAGCTTATTTACAGCGAATCCTTTGATTACTTCAGACCTGGTAAGATTTTTTGATGGACTTCAAAAACAGGTTTTTTACAAGGGTTATAAACAGTTGCTTGTGTCGCCTCTTGAAAGTAGGCAAAAACTTAATTTGTTGTTTAACATAGAAATCAAAAGGGCTAAATCAGGAAAAAGTTCAAGAATCATCCTTAAAATGAATAGTTTAACTGACTTAGCGATTATCGAGAAGTTATATGAAGCCAGTAATGCAGGAGTTAAAATTAAACTGATCATTCGTGGTATGTGTTGTTTGGTGCCGGGGATTAGAGGATTTAGTGAAAATATTAAGGTGATTAGTATTATAGATCGTTATCTTGAGCACGCAAGAGTATGGATATTTGGAGACACCGGTAATGAGCTTGTTTACCTCTCTTCCGCAGATATGATGGCAAGAAATTTAGATCATCGGGTAGAGGTTGGTTTCCCGATTCTTGATCAGGAAATCAAATCTGAAATTTTAGACATTATTAATATTCAGTTGAGGGATAATACTAAGGCCAGAGAGATAAATGAATTAAATAATAATCGCTATCATAAGACCGGAACTAAAGTTTTAAGCCGTGCCCAGACCGACATATACACCTATTTGAAATATAAAAAGTAATACCTTGAGATACGCTGCCATAGATATCGGTTCTAATGCCATCAGACTGTTGATTGCTGATGTGATTCAGAACAATAAAACCATCTCCTTTAAAAAAAACACCCTGATCAGGGTGCCATTAAGACTCGGGGACGATGCGTTTTTAGATAAACTTATTTCTCCAAATAAAACTACAGAACTCATTAAAACCATGGTCGCATTTCGTCACCTTATTGATGTTTACAAGGTAAGCGATTATATGGCATGCGCTACATCCGCAATGCGTGAGGCAAGAAATGGGGCAACAATTGTCGAAAGAATTAAGGCTGAAGCAGACATAAATCTTGAAATTGTTGAGGGTCAAAGAGAAGCTAATATAATTTATGCAAGCCATATTGAGCAAAGTCTCGATCGAAAAAAGAATTACTTGTACATAGACGTCGGTGGAGGTAGCACCGAATTATCAGTCTTTAGTAATGGAGAATTGATCTCCTCTCGTTCCTTCAATCTTGGGGCTATTAGGATTCTTGACAATCAAGATAAGGATGAAACTTGGGCTGAAATGAAGGATTGGATCAAAAATATGGCACAAACCTATAAAAATCTTTCAGGAATCGGCACAGGAGGTAATATTAATAAACTTTATAAAATTTCAGAAGTCAAGGAAGGGTCTCCATTAACTTTTACAAAACTTAGGGAATTATACCTTTACCTGACTTCTTTTTCCTTAAAAGATCGCATTAACGTACTTGGATTAAATCAGGATCGGGCAGATGTTATTATCCCTGCTTCTGAAATCTATCTAACGGTAATGAAATGGGGTGGTGTAACGCAAATATTTGTACCCAGGGTCGGCTTGGTTGATGGTATCATTCAGTTGTTGATAGACAAGAATTTTCCGAATTGATCCACGCAGGGCTATGCCTTTAAGGAATTAAGATTCGACAATTTTTTTAGATCCAATCCAAATGAAATAAGTAATTAATGGAGCCATTACCACATCTAAAGTGTAGTGTACATGTTGTAATAGTACTGCAATTCCAATAAATACAGTGGCTGCAAGTGCTAGAATTTTATCTGTTCTTTTCTTTAAACATAAGAACATTAAAAACATCGCAGCCGTATGCCCTGAAAAAAATAAGTCCTTGGTAATGAATTTTGGCCCATAAAATTGATTACTGATGGGATCTTGTATTGGAATCAAGTCCTGAGGAGCATCGAGGGGAACCAGTCCGATAGAAACAAATCTCGATAGATTTATCAAAATAAAACCCCAAAGAAAGGTTAGGAATAAGTTTGGATCCTGCCTGAAACGGCTGAAAGTCAGAAGGGCCATCGACCAAATGGTGATGAATATAAAATTCGATAGGTCGTAAGCGGGAAGCCAGGCAAGTAAATAATCATTGAAACTAATTCCATTCCTTTGTTCAATTGCCTGGTAAAAAAAAGGTAATAAAAGTAGAATAAACGATATTAATA
>VGGW01000251.1 GCA_016868395.1 Bacteroidota bacterium
CAAAAGCTATAATCAACCCGTTTCTGGATTGCCTCAGGTATTTCCCGCTTCCTTGATCCTTCCTGACGTTATTTTTGCTAAAGAAACCTCCCGAATTTAACCGTTTAATCCATAGAATCGATGAGTTAATCATGAGAAAAATAAATCGATAGTTTCTATTGCCGGAGCCTGATTATATTTCTCAGTCTATTGCCTCTGGTCCCGTGTTCTGCCCTATTTTTTTGCCGAGAAATTGAATCATTATCATGAATTCAGTAGTGAAAAAAAATAGGGCTGCCACACGAATTTGCTTAGCAAGGCCTGTGCTTCAATTACCGGACTGCCCATCCCGATGAAAAACAGCAGCGGGTAAACTAAACCTTGGCGAAGGATTATCTTCCGGCTGCGAATCATCTGAAATCAGGTAGCATTTCTTGCCGGAAATACTCCGAAGGAAAGGACTGAACCAAGCGATAACACACAGGTATTGCTTTCAAAAATCAAATCATGCGTGTACGGAGTAGCCTAAGATCCACAAAAGGATTTCTTTTAAGCTTCCCGATATCCAACTCTGGTTAATTTAATGAACAGACTTAGACCGCAATTTCAAATTAAAATCCGAGAGATAGTGAAGATTAAAATCTATTTCTGAAATTTACTGAAATGTTCAATCCCAGCACCTTAAATCTACCATCCTATCCCTTTAAAATTAAGGAAGAAAACGGCTCAAGTTATATTTTTGATCCAATCCGGAAAAAGTTTATTCTGCTTACACCGGAAGAATGGGTAAGACAACACTTAATCCAGTTTTTAATCCGTGAAAAGAATTACCCACGCTCGCTCATCAAGCTTGAGGGGGGATTAAAACTGAATAATCTTCAAAAACGATCCGATATCCTGTTCTATAATCGACGCGGCGAAAAAATCTTACTTGTTGAGTGTAAAGCTCCTTCTGTGCAAATTGGCCAGGACGTTTTTGACCAAATTGCACGCTATAACTTTATCCATAAAGTGCATTTCTTATTGGTCAGTAATGGATTGCAACACTTCTGTTGTGAAATAGATTATGAAAATCAATCCTATAGATTTAGACAGGATATCCCAGAATACCAGGATTAAATACGGACATGAGCAAATTTCTAAAATCAGTGAATAGCCTGTATTTAAAATAGGATTTTATGCGGTTTTAAATTCCCTTATTCTCAAAAAGGCCTAAAAAATTGATAAGAACTTTAAGTGTTAAAAACCAACTAAGCCGGTTTTCATCAATCCGATTCATCACTAAATCGAGTTTTCCGAATCGGTAAAAGTTCATCAAACAGTTAAAAATTAATGAAAACGATCAGGATTTTATCCTTCAGTTTAGTATAAAACATACTATAATTGGAAGGTCTAAAGCATATTAAAACCTGTTCTTGGATGTTTTAAACCGGTAGACACCTCCAAGTTGCGCGGTAGAGTTAGAACAGACCTGAGGCTTTACAAATCCTTGCATTACAAAAGAAAAACTTCCAAGATTAAAGTAAAGAGGAATTAGGCTCAAAATTTTATCTCGACCATACCAGTCAAGGAAGTATATTAGATTGCGGATAACAACAAACCTAAAGGTACATTAAACCCGAGGGAGACTTACTCTTTGGTATTCATATCTTTCTGGCTGAAGGCAATCCTGTACGAATTTTGGTTTCCATAAAAATCCGGAACGTTTGGAGGCTGAGATTGAAAACAGCGCCAGGGGACTTGAATCACCAGAGCTTTAAAATTCTAAATAGCACGATTGGGTTTTGATTGACCTGCAAATGCCGATTAGAGATGGCAATGAGTCGGGCGAAAAAACGAGAGAGAAAGCCATAAACTTACCTATCATTGCATCTTCAGCTAAATTTCCGAAAAAAATTGGGGATGAGAACAAACCAATCGGAATCGATAACCTTGTGGTCAAACCGTTCATTTCCGATGATTTGTCGCGGAAAGTACTTTATAATCTGTCCAAATAAAGAAAACAATACTAATTTTCACTTCCCTATTCCTTCAAATCCCAAATGGTAAATGAAATGTTAAATGAAAAAAATAAGAATAGGAATTACCGTAATTAATCGTAATATTGCAATATAAAATGGGAATCACCAAAATAGAAATATACTCGGTTGAGCAAAATCGCCTTGCCCAATTATTGAAGGCTTTAGCCCATCCTGCAAGGATTGCTATTTTACAGGAAATCATAAAATCGAATTCCTGTATCTGTGGAGATTTAGTTTTAGAACTTGGTCTGGCACAGGCAACCATCTCCCAACATCTCAAAGAATTAAAGAATGCGGATATTATACAAGGTACAATAGAAGGTGCCAGTGTGTGTTATTGTATTAATCCCAAAACATGGAAGGCGCTTGAAACAGAGATAGGAAACTTTCTATCTGCTGTAAACACCGGCAATAATTGCTGTTAAAAAAATTTAAAATATAATATCGTAATATTACAATGATTCAAATGAAGTACCATGAAAACTGAAGCAGAGATCAAAGAACTAGTCAGACAAAAATATAGTGAAATTGCCTTACAGGATAAAGCTATCAACGAAAGTTCATGCTGTGGAGCCGGAGGGTGTAGTACAGAAGTGTATAATATCATGACTGATGATTACACTGATCTGAAAGGGTATCATCCGGATGCCGATCTTGGATTAGGATGTGGTTTACCAACTCAATTTGCCTAGATTAAAAATGGGGACGTGGTGATCGATCTGGGATCCGGTGCGGGGAATGATTGTTTTATTGCCCGATCTGAAGCCGAAGAAAGTGGTAAAATCATTGGGATAGATTTTACCGAAGCCATGATAAACAAAGCCTGGCAAAACGTAGAAAATCTGGGATTGAATAATGTCGAATTTCGTCAGGGAGATATAGAGCATATGCCGGTAACATCGAATACAGCGGATGTTGTAGTGAGTAATTGTGTACTCAATCTTGTTCCAAAAAAGGATCAGGTTTTCAAAGAAATATTCAGAGTTTTGAGACCGGGTGGTCACTTCAGTATTTCTGATGTTGTATTGAATGGTACGCTTCCTGAGCCGCTCAAAGATGCAGCTGAGATGTATGCCGGATGTGTTTCCGGTGCCATTCAAATGGAAACCTATCTGGAGTTAATCCAAATCAATGGCTTTGAGGATATGAAAATACAAAAACAAAAGCCCATTATTATCCCGGATGATATTCTTCAGAACTACCTTTCACCGGAAGAACTCAGTGCATTCAAATCAGGAAATACAGGAATCTTCAGCATCAGTGTTTATG
>VGGW01000252.1 GCA_016868395.1 Bacteroidota bacterium
AAAAATTAAGGTGTATCTTTTCATTTGGTACATTCTTGAATTCTAAAATTAGAAACAATTGTGATTGTTTAAGATAAATCTTATGATTCTTTTCACATAAAAATAACTAATTGCAGCCAAAATAATTTTTAAGCCATTTAAAATCCTTCGAAGATGAGTAAGGGCACTTGATTTTTTCAAAGATTGGTTTTTAAAAAATCGTTTAAAACCCATACATTTAAAAGCATACTATCATTATTTAACCTGAACCCGAATAATTTTAAATAAACCAAATAACAACCGGTATTTTATACTGTTTTAGCTACACATTTGCCATAGATAACCTTGAATCTTAACTTCTATCCAGGTGATTTACAATCGATGTTTCCTTTAAAATATCACAAAAGCGAATCTATGTGCTTAATGAGTAATTATAAAATAGTTTAATGTCGAACTCATCTTAATTTATTGATTTTTATCACCTGAAATGAGCATCACCTTTAAACGTATCAACCATTTTCATATTTGTATTCCAGCGGACCAACTGGAAGAGGCCAGGATTTTTTACCAGGAAGTCCTTGGTTTAGAATTGATAGCGCGTCCGGATACGGTATTTGAAAAGCCCGGCTATTGGTTTAATATTGGTGATGTTCAGCTTCATCTTGGCGTTGAAAAGGCCTTAGGATATACGGAACGACATACCGCCCTGGAAGTAAGCGATCTTGCATCGGCGAAGAAGCACCTTGAGGAAAATGGAATTGAAATTTCTTCTCAACCTAAAGTTGCGGGTTGGGAACGTTTTGCATTTCTCGATCCTTTTGGCAATCGTATGGAACTGATACAAATTGAGTAATTGGTTTGCCCGGGAATTACAATCAACGGGTTCCTGACTCTTAATTGCAGAAAGAATTTTAGAAAGAATCGATTTGAATCTTAACGAGTTCAATAGAATAAATTTGTTACATCCCACACCTATTATTCATTTCTATTCCTTGAAACAATTGCTAATTTAGATTTGAAATGAATACTGGACTAAGAGGCGGCATTTACCTAAAAAATAATAAATTCACAACATGGCGAAGAAACAAACAGAAATTGGTAAGGGAATGAAAGATTCACTGCCCATTCATGAAATCATGGATTTAAATCCAATTTTCACCCGTAGGCAAATGCTTGGTATGGCCGGAATTGGAGGGGTTATGGCTCTGATAGGAAGTTCGGCGACTGTGTTTTCTCCGAAGGCACAAGTTCGTCCACGTATTGCTGTTCTTGCCAGCTACTGGGCGTATACCCGATCGCATGCAGACTGGATTGTGAACAAGTTAATTGATGGTTATTGGTGGGATGGCGCTTATACCCCCTCACGAGTGGATGTAGCATCCATTTATATCCATCAGCATGATGCGAGTCTGCTAGGACAAAAAGTGGCCAGAGCGAAAGGTATTCCACTTTATAAGACTGTTGCGGAAGCCGTAACACTTGGCGGACAGGAACTTGCGGTAGACGGTGTGGTCATTGTTGCGGAGCACGGTGATTATGCTACTGATTTGAGAGGGCACTGGCTATTGCCACGTTGGTGGATTTATCAGCAGGTTATTCGGGTTTTTGAAAAAAGTAAGCGGTCGGTGCCGGTCTTTAATGATAAGCACCTTTCCTACAACTGGGACGAAGCCAAGTGGATGTTTGATAAATCCCGGGAACTGAAATTTGCACTAACAGGAGGATCTTCCATACCTGTTTATTTCCGTAAACCGGAGATTGAAATCGAAATCGATACTCCCATTAAAAATTCGATTGTGATCGGTGGTACCGGAGATGAAGGGGGTATTTTCCATGCTATTGATGTGCTTCAGTGTTTTGTAGAACGTCGTAAGGGTGGTGAATCGGGGGTTAAAGCCATACAATCCATTCGTGGAACTGAGGCCTGGAAATGGGTAGAGCGTAACTCCTGGGCCGGTAAATTACTGGATTCGGTGGCGAACAGTTTTAACTACAAGCCCGGATATTTTCAGGAAAGTCCTGAAACAAATATTTGTGTGATCGAATATAATGATGGAACAAAAGCCGCGGTAATTGGAGGAAGAGGGGTGGGGTGGACTTATGTAGGTGAAATTGAAGGTAAAAATGAACCGACCATCATATCGATGTTGGGCTGGGCAGGACCATACGACCAATACCATGCTTCGAACGCTCAACCGCATTGGATTGTCGAGACTATGCTCACTAAAAAGGAACCTTTCAATGCTGAGCGACTACTCTTGTCAACCGGCATTACCAATTTCTATATGGAATCTAACTGGGAAGGAAGCAAGTATTCTGCTGTGGGCAGACGTCTTGAAACACCCGAACTGAATATAAAATATTGTTCAACCAGAGGCGCGCAGTTCAGTAAAGGAGAACGCCCACCGGCAAGGCCATATATCAGGGGATTTGATCAGTAGGGCTTAGTTGCTTAGTGGTTAGTTGCTTAGTAGTTAGTGGTTAGTTAGTTGGTTATTGGAGCGGTGAGAACTGTTTCTTTATAAATTTAAATATGTCAAATAAACAATCTGAAATGATGGTTCCGGAAAGGAATTCATTCCCAATGAATGAAATTATAGAATTGAATCCAACCTTTACCCGTCGTGAAATGCTGGGCATTGGAGGTATGGCAGGTTTAACGGCCTTAACGGGATCTTCAACTGATACGCTGGGACAAACTCAAGGAAAGAAGCCTCGTGTTGCTGTTCTGGCAACCTACTGGGCTGCAACCAGATCGCATGCCGATTGGCTGGTGAACAAACTAATTGATGGTTACTGGTGGCAGGGAGCTCATCTTGATTCCAGGATAGAGATTGCCTCTGTTTATTTCCATCAGCATGATGCTAGTCAGCTTGGCCAGAAGGTCGCTAAAGCCAAAGGTATTCCTGTATACAGGTCGTTAGCTGAAGCGTTAACGCTTGGGGGAAAGGAACTGGCCGTGGATGGTGTGGTGATCGTAGGAGAGCATGGTGACTATGCCACAGATTTGAAAGGACGCTGGCTGCTACCACGCTGGTGGCTTTACAACCAGGTTATCCGTGTATTCGAACAAAGCAAGCGTTCAGTACCGGTATTTAATGATAAGCACTTCTCCTATAACTGGGATGATGCGAAATGGATGTTTGATAAGTCCAGAGAGCTGGGCTTTCCACTCACCGGGGGCTCTTTACTTCCTGTTTACTACCGCAAGCCTGAGATAGAACTG
>VGGW01000253.1 GCA_016868395.1 Bacteroidota bacterium
AGCCAACGGCATTGGATTATAATTCCTATTGCTGCCTTGACTGCGTTTTCAAGAGTATACCTTGCTCAGCATTTCATGGAGGATATTATCGCGGGTTCCATTATTGCTGTAGTTTTAACCTTTCAATTGATCTGGTATTTAGAAAATACAAAGTGGTATAATTCTCCAACTTTAGAAAGGAGTTTGTTTGGAAAATTTGAATCTTAAAACCAAGGGTTTTCTTTTAGTTGTTTTCAGTTTAATTGTATTTCTTCAGAATCTGGGTGAACCCATGATCTATATTCTGGATGAAGCTAAGAATGCTGAATGCGCGCGCGAAATGTTAGTTACAGGCGATTACATCATGCCTTATTTTAATGGTCAGTTAAGAATCGATAAACCCCCATTGCATTATTTTTTCATGGTCATTGCCTATAAAATATTTGGAGTTTCGGCATTTAGTGCTCGATTTTTTTCTGCTGTTTTTGGTGCGCTTACCATCCTGATCAGTTTTTTATTTTGTAGAAGATATTTAGGTGAGAAGGCAGGCTGGCTAACTGCTTTGGTTTTACTATCCTCGCTACATTATAATTTTCAAATGCGTTTGTCTGTTCCGGATCCATATTTGATATTTTTTATGACTGCAGCATGGATGTGCTTTTATGTTTTCCTTCAAGAAAAGGTAGTTGTATGGATTATTTTGATGTATTTATCTTTTGGATTAGGACTATTAACCAAGGGCCCTATAGCACTTGCTTTACCCATATTAATTACGTTTCTTTTCCTTATTTGGTCTAAAAGACTGAAGTGGTCAACAATCTGGTCCTTTCAAATTCCATTGGGTATTCTGATCGTCTTAGTGGTTTCCTTACCCTGGTATTGGCTGAATTTCAAGGCAAGTGATGGACTTTGGACAGAAGGGTTCTTTTTTAAACATAATCTGCAAAAGTTCTCGGATACGATGGAGGGGCATGGAGGTTTCTTCCTTATGCCACTGATTATGGTTATCGCAGGCTTACTTCCTTTAGGTATTTTTTGCATTCATGCGATGTTTCTTGGCTGGAAACAGCGATCAAATCAGGTTTTATTGTTTTGTCTCAGCATTGTTTTGGGAGTCCTTATCTTTTTCTCGTTTTCACAGACAAAACTCCCAAATTATACGGCTCCTGCATATCCTTTCATAGCAATCCTGATTGGATTTTTACTTTCGAAACCAGAAGGAATGAACCTTTCCTTGAAGAAAGTAAAATTGACTTTTGGGATTTACACCATTATTGCATTTGCACTCCCCATAGCGGTTTATTTCGGTCTCAAGACAGCGAAGAATGTCCATGATGCTGCTGGGGTTTGGATTTGGTTTATACCCTACCTGTTGGAGCCTTAGTGGGCTGGTACTTTATCCAAAAAAACGAAATCAGCAAATTTATATTCAGCATAACTATATCATTCATGCTGAGTAATTTTCTTTTCTTTGCCAAAGCATACCCTCGTGTTTATGGAATCAATCCGGTGGCAGGTTCATTAGATCTACTAAAAAACAAGCCGAATTTGGTTTACCACAAAATGATGAATTCGGCGTATGTGTTTAATTTGCAGAGATTGATACCCTCAATTCAAAGTCAGGACAGCCTGTTGGTATATCTTGAGAAATATCCTGATGCTCTTGTAATCTCCCGAAAGCAATTCGAGCCTGAGATACTGGCAGCTAGGAATTTGAGAACTATTTTTGAACAAAAAGACCCATTTGAAAATCCAACTACTGTCATTTACAGCTTTACAATTAAACTGCCAAAATAATCCTGATTCAATCAAGCTGTAAAAGGCATATTATTTCTGTAGGGAAAAAATGAGGGTAGATGAATGAAAATTTGAGAGGCTTAATCCAGTTTGTCCAATTCTTTTTGTACAAAATCTGCAAGTTCTTTTACATAATCAGTACTGAAATTAAATTCAATTCCGGCGGTCTCGTAAATTTCTTTAATTGTTTTTGTATAACCCAGTTTCAAGGCATCCAGATACTTTCTAAGACCTTCTTGTGGATTATTTTTGTAGTTTTTCCATACTGCAATTGCACCTAACTGTGCAATACCGTACTCAATATAATAAAAAGGGAGCTCAAAAATATGAAGTTGTTTTTGCCATAAATTTTCCAGCGCGTATCGATGTTCAGACCAATTCGCAAAATTATTTCCAAAGGGTTCAAATATTTTCTTCCATGCCTCGGTTCTTTCTTCAGTGCTGTGATTAGGATTGGTGTAAATCCAATGTTGGAATTGATCTACTACCGCTACCCATGGCAGGGTTTTAAAGACATCTATCAATTGATCCTTTTTTGCTCTGATTAAATCTTCATTTTTATTAAAGAACTTATCCCATTGATCCATAGAAATTAGTTCCATGCTCATGGAGGCGAGTTCAGCAACTTCGGATGGAAGATGCTTGAATTCATTTAACTCAAGATTTGCAGAAATAAAGGTATGAACTGCATGGCCACTTTCATGAACCATGGTGGTTAAATCACGAAAAGTACCGGCTGAATTCATGAAAATAAATGGGGCGCCACTTTCTGCAAGCGGATAATTATATCCTCCCGGTGCTTTACCTTTTCTGCTGTCCACATCGAAGAAGTTATTTGCTTTCATTATTTCTAACCTTTCGCCAATATAGGGGCTTAGTCCGTAGAAACATTTAATTGATTTTTCGATCAATTCCTCACCATTTTTGAATGGCTTTAAAGCCTGTTTTCCGGATAGATCAACGTCAAGGTCCCATGGTTTTAAATCCCTTAAATTCAAGGCAATCTTTCGTTTTTCCGATTGAATTTTTAGCAGTGGTACAATTTCATTCTGAATAGCTTTGTGGAAATCATAACAGTCGGCCGGAGTATAATCAAAACGGCCAAGAGCTTGAAACATATAGTCTCTAAAGTTTTCAAAACCTGCATTGACAGCTACCTGATGCCGAAGTTTGATCAGCGTATTAAACAACTCATCTAATTTTCCCTTGTCTTCTAATCTTCTTGCTGAAATTGCCTTCAAAGCCCGTTCTCTTACTTTTCGATCGGTGTCTTTTAAGAATACGGCAGCTTGTTCCAAGGTATATTCCTGACCGCCCAATTTTACAGACATAGCCCCGGTGATGGACTGGTATTTTTGTTGCTCAACCTGAATTTGAGTGAGCAAAGGGATGTTTTCCTCTCTAAAAAGTTCGGGGGCTCTT
>VGGW01000254.1 GCA_016868395.1 Bacteroidota bacterium
TTCTAAAACATCCGACCACTTAGGGGATCAAACTGGCATATAAATTTAAAGGGCTATCGTTTTGAAAATAGTCTAATTGCTCAATGTTAAACATAAAAGGATATTTTATTAACAAGCTAATCTATTCGATATGAAAGAAATTACCACTATGGGAATTTTGGCTGGAGGCAACTGGATCATTGACAATGTTAAAATTGTAGATGTCTATCCAAAGGAAGAGAAACTGGCTAATATCCTAAGAGAAAGTAATAGTAATGGAGGTGCTCCATACAGTGTTTTAAAAGCCATCAGTAAGATGGGATTTCAGTTTAGTTTAAAGGGAATAGGAGCCATTGGAAATGATGATAAAGGGGAATATATTTTAAATGAATGCAAGGAACTCGGAATTGATTCCAGCCTGATCAGGAAGGTAGAGAAGACTAATACCTCCTATACCGATGTGATGACTGTACAGAGCACGGGCAAACGGACTTTTTTTCATTCCAGAGGCGCCAATGCTTTCTTAGACGAGTCCTATTTTAATTTTTCTGACTGTAAAGCCAAAATATTTCACCTTGGATATTTATTGCTGCTTGATCAGCTGGATGCATTAGGAGCAGATGGCCTGACCGGTGGAGCAAGAGTATTGAGAGATGCAAGCCATACCGGAATGATCACGTCTACAGATCTGGTCAGCGAGCAGTCAGACCGATTCAAATCTGTCATTCCTTTAGCCTTACAATTTGTAGATATACTTTTTGTTAATGAATTTGAGGCAGAGATGCTAACCAACATAGAAATTTGCGATCAGCATGGAAATTATTCCATTTCAAATGCGTTTAAGGCCGCAGATTTTATTTTGAATTTAGGAGTAAAAAGATGGGTGATCATTCATTTTCCAAAAGGATGTGTTGCCATTCACAAAAATGGGGAAAAATTATTCCAGCCAAGTGTTAAAATGCCACTGGATAGAATCAAAGGGACAGTGGGTGCGGGAGATGCATTTGCAGCAGGTGTTTTGGCGGGAATTCATGAAGATTGGGTCATGGAGAAAAGCCTCTTGTTGGGGGTAAATGTGGCTGCAGCCAGCTTGATGGATCCGAGCTCTTCAGAGAGCATTCTTCCCTGGCAGGAATGTTTGAAACTTGGGGATAATTTTGGATATAATAGCCACTAATTTTCGATTAAACACATTTATTTACATATATTTCATTATTTTTTTAATCGGGAAGCCCCAATACAAAGGACTTAAAATAGAATATGATGTTACTAGATTTAATTGCCTAAAAAAATTATGAAAGTAGGCTTATTTATCCCCTGTTATATTGATCAGTTTTACCCTCAGGTGGCTATTGCCACTTATCAACTTTTAAAAAAGCTGGGCTGTGAGGTATTTTATCCATCGAATCAAACCTGCTGTGGCCAACCGATGGCTAACAGTGGATTTTCGAACCTTACGAAGGGTTGTGATATAAATTTTGTAAAAAACTTTAAGGGGTTTGATTACATCGTTGCCCCTTCGGGAAGTTGTGTTTTACATATCAAGGAACATCTAAAGGATGGAGATAATCCGATTGAGCTTGAAAAAATCCGTCACCGTATGTATGAACTTTCGGAATTTTTACTCGATGTTCTCAAAATCAAACATTTGAAAGCTTCTTTTCCACATAAAGTTGGAATGCATGTTAGTTGCCATGGGCAAAGAGGTTTACATCTTTCTTCAATGAGTGAACTTGTGGCACCGGCTTATTCTAAAACAGAACAGCTGCTAAACATGGTCGAAGGGCTTCAACTTTTAATACCGGAAAGAACAGATGAATGCTGTGGATTTGGAGGTACATTTTGTGTATTTGAAGAGGCGGTCAGCGTAAAGATGGGTAAAGACCGGATAAATGAACACCTCCTCAACCATGTGGAATATATTTGCGGAGGCGATACCAGTTGTTTAATGCATATGGAAGGCATCTTAAAGAGGCAAGAACTCGGCGTTAAAACAATTCATTTTGCTGAAATATTAAATAGTGAGCTATGAATGTGAAGCAACATGCAGAAGCTGCGCAAGAATTTATTAAAGATGAAGCCCGTACAGACTGGCATGACGAAACACTTTGGTTTGTCAGGCATAAAAGGGATAAAGCAGTTAATACCCTTCCTGAATGGGAATCGCTTAGGGAATGGGCTTCACAAATAAAGAATCATACCCTTTCTAACCTTGATCATTATTTAAAAAACTTTGAGGAAAGGGCTATTTCTAACGGCATTATCGTTCACTGGGCCTCTGATGCTGAAGAGCATAACCGGATTATCCATAAGATAATAGCAGATAACAAGATTGATAAGATTGTTAAAAGCAAAAGCATGCTCACCGAAGAATGCCATTTAAATGATTATTTGAAGAGCAGGGGTGTAAAAATACTGGATACTGACCTTGGAGAATATATTGTTCAGCTTAGAGAAGAATCACCAAGTCATATTGTTTTGCCTGCCATACACCTGAAACGCCAGGATGTGAGTGCAACCTTCCATGAGCACTTAAAAACGGAAGAGAGGAATTTTGATCCACAGTACCTTGCCAGTACTGCCCGCCATCATTTAAGGGAACGTTTTGTTGAGTCAGAACTGGCAATTACCGGGGTTAATTTTGCAATAGCTGAAACTGGAAGTTTCGTGGTATGTACCAATGAAGGCAATGCAGATATGGGGGTGCATGCTGCTGACATACACATTGCATGTATGGGAATCGAGAAATTGATACCGAAAACTGAACATTTGGGAGTATTTCTCAGGCTATTAGCCCGAAGTGCAACCGGACAACCGATTACAACGTATTCAAGTCATTTCAACAAACCTCGTCAGGGTCAGCAAATGCATGTGGTGATTGTTGATAATGGTAGAAGCAGACAATTGGGGAGACCTGATTTCAGGAACTCTCTGAAGTGCATCCGATGTGCAGCATGTTTTAATACTTGCCCGGTTTACAGGAGGAGTGGTGGGCATAGTTATCATTCAACAGTAGCAGGTCCGATTGGGTCAATACTTAATCCTAACCTGGACATGAAGGCGAATTCAGATTTACCTTTTGCCTCAACACTTTGCGGATCCTGTACGAATGTATGCCCGGTAAAAATTGATATTCACGATCAGCTTTGGAAGTGGCGGCAGCAGATTGTTGCTAATGGTATGT
>VGGW01000255.1 GCA_016868395.1 Bacteroidota bacterium
ATCTATGATGAGGTGACGAATCGCGGCAATATCCATGCGCCGCATATGCTCCTCTATCATTGTAATTTTGGTTGGCCTCTGGTAGATGAGGGTAGCAAGATTGTGTGGAGCGGCGCATGGAAAACTCGGGAGGGTAATCCGGATAAATTATTTTCCGAAGGGAATGATTTTCATACTTGTCCGCCTCCCCTGGATGATCATCAGGGGTCAGGCGAAGAAGTGGCATTCATAGATATAGAATCGGATCAGGCAGGTTTTTGTACCTGCGGACTCCATAATCAAAAAATTGGTTTAAGTCTTAATCTGAGATTTAAAAAAGAGCAGTTGCCCTGCCTGAGCAATTGGCTGCATTACGGGAAAGGAGAGTATGTAATTGGATTAGAACCGGGTACAAATCCGCCTATTGGGCAATGCCGGGCAAGAAGCGAGCAGAAGTTAATCTTTCTGAGCCCCGAAGAAACAAGAAGATATGAATTAGAAATAGAAGTTTTACAAAACAATAAGACATCACCATGAGGTTTTATTAACATTTTAACCAAAGTATGAGTTTAGCAAAAAAAGCATTAGAACAAGGAGAGGGGATTCTCAGATTGGCGCCTACCTGGGTGCCCCGTTCGTTTTGTGTACCGGGAAGAAGGATTAAATTGCATCCGGATGATTATTATGTGTTGGGCGGTCAAAGAGGCGGAATTGATGAGCGTTGGCTATCGTCAACTACCCCGGCACAGAATGGACCACTGACCGGCAAGAATGAAGGACTTAGTGCCGTGGTTTACCAGGAAGGTGGGAAAGAGGAGCAGTTTTTATTGAAGGATGCGATTGATGAGCTTCAAGGTGAAATTATAGGAGATCGCCTGTGGAACGAACACCAGAGCTGGCCTATGTATTCAAAATTCTTCGACAATATGGGACCATTGCCCCATCATATTCATCATAATGATGAGCATGCGGCTAAGATTGGACAAAAGGGTAAACCGGAAGCTTATTATTTTCCTCCACAACTGAATAATCACGGCGGTGATTTTCCATATACATTTTTTGGAATTGCCCCGGGCACAACGAAGGAGCAAATTCGGGAATGTCTGGTCAATTTCACAAAGGGAGATAATAAGTTGACCACTTTTTCGCAGGCCTTCAAATTGGAGCCGGGAACAGGATGGGATGTCCCTCCGGGTATGCTTCACGCACCGGGAAGCTTGTGTACTTATGAGCCACAAAAAGCCTCTGATGTGTTTGCAATGTATCAATCGCTGGTTAATGAGGCCATTATACCTGAGGAATTGCTTTGGAATGGCACCCCTAAAGATAGAATAGGCGACTATGATCAGTTGATGGAAGTAATTGATTGGGACCTGAACGTGAATCCAAATCTCCTGGAGACACGTTTTATGGCTCCAAAACCGGTGAAGCCAATAGCTGAAATGGAAGCTGAAGGTTATATTGAAAACTGGATTTGCTACAGATCGGCGGCATTCAGTGCCAAGGAATTAACGGTATCACCTGGTCAGACCGTGACCATTAAGGATAATGCCTGTTATGGGATGATCGTCATGCAGGGTCATGGCAAATTTGGAGTCTGGGATATAGAAACACCGGCTCTGATTAGATATGGTCAACTGACCAACGATGAGTTTTTTGTAAGTGAACAAGCAGCAAGGGATGGAGTCGTGATTAGTAATCCTTCTAAGTCCGACCCCATCGTTATATTAAAACATTTTGGTCCGGAAAACCCGGATCTTATTTTGTAACTATTAAAATATATTGAATATGTCAGAGAATATTTATCCAAAACTTCACAATGCCACATGGCCTGGTATCGTGGGAAAAGGTCCTGATTCGGAACCGCCAATTGCACTGGAAAAGATGCTTGAAATGACTGCCGCTGCAGAAGTTGGCGGAGTAAAATTTGATGGGGTCGATGTTGGTCTTTTTGATCCTTCAATTGACTTAGATGATGCGGATGGTCCAAAAAGGCTGGCCGATCAAGTCAGTAAATACAATTTAGTTATTGGTAGTTTAGTCGCACCAATTTGGGGTGGACCTGCCCTAGGGTCTAAAGAAGACCGTGCTAATTTTGTGGAGCAGGTACGTAAATCATGTATTTATGGACAAAAATTGAAAGAAATGGGTATTCGCCCTTACGGAATAGTTCGAATTGATTCTGCCAGTAGCGTGGAAAGCTGGGCTAAAGATCCGGTGAATAATACTAAACTCATTGCCCAAACTTTCCGTGAAGCCTGTGATGTAGCAGCTGATTATGGTGAAAAACTTGCCGCTGAAGGTGAGATTTGCTGGGGTGGAATGCACAGTTGGAAAGCCATGCTTGATACCCTTGAGGCCGTAGATCGTCCAAATATTGGATTTCAGGCTGATATGTCTCATACTTTTTTATACCTCCTGGGCTATAATGCCCCGGAACACCGTATTTTGCCTGAGGATTACCAATGGGACGATCGTGAGGCACTGACCGAAGGTTTGAAAAAATTAACGGCAGCACTGCGCCCCTGGACTTTGGATTTTCATGTGGCACAAAACGATGGGACTGCCTATGGCTCGGGTTCCCATGACAAAACAGGAAGACATTGCCAGGCTACCGATCCAAACGGTAAATTAGATATCGCTGTGGATGCAGGTCATTGGCTTCGAAATGAGAACGGTGAGCTGACAAAGGCCTTCAAGCATATCTGCTGGGATGGTTGCATGTTCCCTAATGCGGTGTTGGAACAGCAGAAAACCTGGAATGATATTTTGGCAGCAATGATTAAGGTTCGTAACTTAAATAGCTGGTCATAAAAGGTAAATGAATTGATTTAAATTTTATAGAATAAGGATATGGCAACTAAGAATGATTTAAGAATAGGGTTAATAGGATGCGGCTTCATGGGCCGAACCCATTCAAATGGATACAAAAGAGTTGGTGATTTCTTCCCTGAATTGAATTACCGTCCGATTTTAAAAGCAGTTTGTTCCCGCAGCAAAGATAAAGTTAAAGCCTTTGCTGAACAGTGGGGCTATGAATCTTTTGAAACAGATTGGAAAGCGCTGATTGCAAGGGGTGATATTGATGCAATTGATATTTGTGCCCCTAATAATATGCATGCTGAAATTGCTATCGCC
>VGGW01000256.1 GCA_016868395.1 Bacteroidota bacterium
AATATGGAGGTTTACCTTCAGATCCTGAGGCGGCTGTGATTAAAGTTGAAGATGCATCAGGTAAATTAATGGGGGTCTTTTTTAACTATTCTTGCCATCCTTCTGTATTGGATCTCCACAATTTTAAGTTTACTGAAGATTGGCCATTTTTTACCATTAAAGGAATAAAAGAAACTTTACCTAAAGGAGTAATTGTTGGATATTTTCAGTCGGCACAAGGCGATTCAAAAGTTGGATACTTGGCGGAGCTATCTGCCGTCGGCGCATACATGCAGGGAATCAGAAGTTTTGAGTTCGCTGAGAAGAAGGGTCGCGTGCTTGCAGAAGTGGTTTTAAAAGTGATTCCGACGATACTTACTTCCTCTAATATTTCTGTTAAAGTGGCTTATGATAAATTTAAAGTTCCCAGAAGAACAACTTTCCCTATCTCTCATGCAGAGGCATTAAGCTGGCAGGAAAGGGCCAAAGCAACCTTAGCTGAAAAAGAAAAGCTGGTTTTATATTATCCCAAAGATCAGGAAGGTATGGATAAGTTACAGCAAGCAGCTAGGGAGCTTTATGCAAAAGGTGATCCGGGTAAATATATAGGGCCACGTACATTAGATAAGTTTAAAGTTGATTTATGGTTGGCAACACAGGCAGTAGGTCAGTCGAAAATGATTGAAGCTTTACCGCCTAATCCGGCGCCATTCATGTTGCCAATGCAGGCTATTCGCCTTGGAAATACAGTTTTTGTTACTTTTCCTGCAGAGGTATTCTCAGATATTGGTGTTTCAGTTAAAAATCAATCGCCATTTCAAAATACCTTCATTTTCGGTGTAGCAGGCGGATACAATGGTTATATTGGCAGTGCAGCAGAATTTCTGGAAGGTGGATATGCTATAAATGGTAGCCCTTACGCACCACAGGCCGAAAAAATCATCATAGATGCTTCCCTGGAATTGATTAACAGAGTTAAATAAATTTATTAGCCGATATTTCTGATATCAGGAGGCCTTATTTTGAATTTTACCTATGAAAACAAAAATTTTCAGTATTCCATTGGTATTTGTATTGTGTGCACAGCTCGTATTCGCACAGGATAAGGCCAAGCGTGTTTCCTATACTATTTATGATAATTTTGATACCGGTGAGATGTATACCTGGGAACCTTATCCTTATCAGCAGGATACGGGCTATGATCCATTGTTTGGTACCAAAAAAGAACCGGCATTTGGAGGTCAAGGACATTCACTGTCGCGCTTAACTAAACCAAACGATGCCAATGATCTGACCCAGGGCTTTACCAAGCGCATTGATCTCTATACTTCACAGGATACACGATTAAAATTTGCATACTATTTCATGAGCGATCGTAAGCCTGAGAAGCTGGATGTTTCTTTGGGTACTTTCGATGGTCGCTTGTTTACGCATACCATTTCATCGCCAAAGGCAAATGCCTGGGTTGAGGTAGATATTCCGCTTGGGTCATTTCTGATAGGTGAAAATTCATTAAAAGACAATGTTCATTTGCAGGTTGTTGTTTTAAAAGCATTTTACCCGGTAGTCAATCATTTGCCCAGCTACAGCATGCTGATTGATGAGTTTAAACTTAATGGGGAGCGTTCCCGTCAGTTTATTGCTGAGTCTCCGAAGTCAACCTGGTTTGAGCAGTTTGGTCTGGCGGTACTCAACAAACATTATTCAAATGGAGAGACCATTTCCCTGGATATCAGACCTGAAGAGGGGGAGCCTGTGAGTGAGATATTCGCAGACTTGATGAGTCCGGATAACAAAGTCGTATCCGCCAACATTAAATTTTATGATAATGGTAGTCATGGTGATCTGAAAGTAGGAGATGGCATCTGGTCTAATCATTCAGTTTATACCATCAAAGCTACCGATCCACGAGGACAATGTAAGATCAGGACGAAGGCAGGAAGCGGAATCAATCAGTTTTCCTGGGATCTTGGATTTATTGTTCCGGTTTCGGGTCTATCTGCAGGGGTTCACCCCAGGGTATTTCATTCGGAGGCCCAGTTGGCAGCACGCATGGCCGGTCAGGAGCCTGAGGCGGCGAAGAAATTGCTCAACAACCTCATTCAAAGCTATAAGCCTTCCACGCTGGATATCAGTGCCCTTCCTGCCCAAAATATGGTTGCCCCGGAGTCGGTGACGGGTGGTCCCTATGCAAGTGCCAGTATGGGTGGTTGGTATAATACTCAAAATGCTCTCGCCAGAGTGATTAACAGTGAAGCCTGGCATTATGCACTAAGCAAAAACAAAGATGCAGCCGAAAGAGGGAAGGCTGCCCTCTTAAAACTGAGTGTTCTTCCTTCCTGGAATCATCCTTGGATGGAGGCCAATGGCAATCATACCTATTACCCGGGTGCTCCCGCTGCCATTGCAGCCGGAATAGGATACGATCTATTGTATCAGGTGCTCAGCGAGGAGGAACGAACAATTGTCCGAAAGGGAATGATGGACAAATCGATCAAGGCATTTTACAGGGATATGGTTGAACTTAACCGCATGCCAAGCAGTAATTCCAATCATATCGGAGTCATTCTTTCAGGGGTAGGTATTGCTGCGATGGCTATTGCAAATGATGATCCGGATTTACCGGGTCTGGAACCCTATTTGTCGGGAATACTTGCTAAAACGAAGCAGTTTATCGACCGCACCGTTCTTCCTGAGGGGAGTTACAATGAACCTTATACCTATCAGGAAATGGGATATCGTGAACTGGTGGAGTTTCTATTTTCTTTGGAAAGAAATTTTGGTATTGATTATACCTCTACCACCTATCTGAAAGAGTTTTATCAGTATCCGATTTATGTCACTCAGGCAAAGGATGGAGCCTATCAGGATCTTGGAGATGTTTCACATACCTACAGCTTCATTCAGCAGCCGATGCAATGGCTGGTTTACAAAATGAAGGATCCCTTTATGTACAAATACGTTAAACCGGCCTGGGATTCCGGAAAAGCCAGAGGAGGAATAATTCCTTATTTATGGTATACCGAAGGAATTAAGCCGATTGGCCGCGAAACATTACCATTAGCGAAGCATTTTGAAGGTAAGGGACACCTGGTAAGCAGAAC
>VGGW01000257.1 GCA_016868395.1 Bacteroidota bacterium
AAACCGGTACATGGAATTCGGTATCCAACGGAAAGCTATCAACTGTTAGATCATGACTTTCAAAAATACGATTGATCTGATCATCTCTTGTGGCTTGAAAATTAATCGGAAATCTAAGACTAGTTTGTGAATGCTTAAATTGGATATCAATGATTTCTTTCAATTCGGCGGGACCGAAAATATCCATTGGTTTATTTCGTCCGTTTAGATGTAGAGAGGACAAAAGACCTACCAGACCCAGGTAATGATCACCGTGAAGATGGCTGATATAAATTTGGTCAATTCGATTAGCTTTCAGACCAAAATTTAATAATTGATTTTGGGTGGCCTCACCACAATCTATTAATATAAAATTTTCGTTTACATTTAATACTTGGGCAGATGGATTACGATTAAAAATTGGAGTGGATGAACTGCTGCCCAAAATAGTGACTTCGAATTTCATCAGCAGACCATTGTAAGAAATTTCTAATTTCTTTTTAAATCTTTTTCTATTTCCTCCATGAAAATAAGATCAATACCTTCATCCACAGAACCTACAATATTTAAAATATTCTCCAGTTGGGAGATGGAGATTAATCTGGAAATATTTTCGTTAATTCCCGTAAGAATAAAAATACCGTCTGAATTTTTACAAATTCTGTGTCCAACAAGCAAACTGCTCAAGCCCGAAGAATCTGAATACTTGACATTTGAAAGGTCTAAGATGATATTCCGCTGACCTTCAGAATTACTAAGTATAAATTCAGACTTTAACTGAGGAGAAATCAAACTGTTTAATTTATTCTCATTCAGTTTAATTAAAACGTATTTTTCGTGTTTATCGACAGTACATTTCATGATTGCTAATTTAATTAAAGTATTTCTAATTCGAGTAATTAAATTAACTCAACCTTTTCAAAGCTTCTATTATATTATTCTCTACCCTGTTTAAGGCATTAAAATACTCATGTTTAATAAATTTATCGCCTGTTATTTGTTCATAAAGTTCAATGTATCTCTCTGAAATGGACCGGACAAACTCAGGTGACATTTCAGGAATCTGTTGATCTTCTTTTCCTTGGAATCCGTTATCAATTAACCATTTACGAACAAATTCCTTTGATAATTGCTTTTGAGGTTCATTTTTATCCTGACGTTCCTGGTAACCATCTTGATAAAAGTATCTTGATGAATCGGGAGTATGAATTTCATCAATAAGATGTATTCTGCCGTTTACTTTTCCAAATTCATATTTTGTATCAACAAGAATCAATCCCTGATCTGAGGCCATTTCTGTCCCCCGTTGAAACAATGCATGGGTATATTTTTCAAGTAAATTATAATCTTGTTCTGCGACAATATTCCGATTGATGATTTCTTCCCTTGAAATATCTTCATCATGGCCAATCGAAGCCTTCGTTGTTGGTGTAATAATTGGAAAGGGTAATTTATCGTTTTCCTTGAGTCCCTCTGGAAGAATAACTCCACAAACCGAACGCCTACCGGATTGATATTCACGCCAGGCATGACCTGCAAGATACCCACGAATGACCATTTCGACTTTAAAAGGTTCACAAATTTTTCCAATGGTAACATTTGGGTCCGGAACATCTAGTATCCAGTTTGGAACAATATCTTGAGTAGCCCGAAGAAATTTTGCAGCAATTTGATTCAAGACCTGCCCTTTGAATGGGATTGGTTCAGGAAGGACCACATCAAATGCTGAAATCCTGTCAGTTACAACCATTACGAGTAAATGGTCCGCTATAGTATAAACATCACGAACCTTACCCTTATAAAATTTACTTTGTCCGGGTAAATTAAAATGGGTTTCTTTAATAGCACTCATGAGGCAGACCTTTCGATGGTTAATTAAAATTAAAATTTCAAATACATTTTAAAAATCTATTGTATATCTCCGTAAGCCCTTAATATATTTTTAACGAGTTTGTGTCTAACCACATCATCACCATTTAGATATATTATTTCGATTCCTTTTATTTGCCTTAATATTTTCAATGCAGTATTGAGTCCGGATTGTTGCTTTTTAGGCAGATCGATTTGAGTTATGTCGCCGGTGACAATAAATTTAGCAGTAGGACCCATACGAGTTAGAAACATTTTTAATTGCAAATCCGTAGCATTTTGAGCCTCATCAAGTATGACAAAACAATTATCCAAGGTACGGCCGCGCATGAAAGCCAAAGGTGCAATTTCAATAGTTCTGTTTTCAAGAAATACTTTTAATTTATCCGCAGGAATCATATCATCCAAGGCATCATAAAGCGGACGGAGGTAAGGATCTATTTTTTCTTTAAGATCACCCGGCAGAAAGCCTAGATTTTCTCCTGCCTCAACTGCAGGTCTTGTTAATATAATTCGCTTTATCTCCTTGTTTTTCAATGCTCTAACGGCTAAAGCTACTGCCGTATAAGTTTTACCGGTACCTGCCGGACCAATAGCAAAAATAATATCATTTTTACCAATACTGTCGACCAATTTACGTTGATTAGCGGTTCTGGCTTTAACAACAATACCATTTGGTCCGAATACTATGGCTTCCCCACCTGTATTACTTATTGTTTTAACATTTTCAGAATCATTGATTTCTTGAATACTTGCTCCAAGCAGCTGCTCAAGATTTTTAAGACTTAAGCTTTGAAATTGATCTACATGTTTGATTATTTCTTCAAACTTTGCTGAAAAAGCATTCAATTCCTTATCGTCACCGAGCACTTTAACTCCATTTCCCCTGGCTACTATTTTAATTTTGGGGAAATGTTTTTTAAATATTTCAAAATTTTCATTATTTGCTCCCCAAATAACAACTGGGTCTACATTTTCTATGCTAAGATTCAGTTCGTTCAATTTGTGCTATTTTTTAGTACAGAGCGTAATTATTTGAGATTAAAATTCAATATTTGTAGCGTGATAATCCATCGCAAGAATAACAATAAATATTCACATTTTAAATGGCAATAATTACTTTAACTACCGATCTGGGCTACAAGGATTTTTATCAGGCTGCCCTGAAAGGAAGTATACTGAACCAATTCCCCGGTGCAAATATAGTAGATATAAGTCATCAAATTTCTGCCT
>VGGW01000258.1 GCA_016868395.1 Bacteroidota bacterium
CAAGAGGCACCATCAATCTCACGTTAAACTCAGTGTATGAGTGTCTGGAGCCTCGCCTCACGATAGCTAAGCGATGACAAAGCTTTTGCCGAAAGGATACGGAATTTGTCAAATTATTAGGATCGCAATGCATTAAATTTATTTAATTCAATAGATATTATTCCCAAGACTTTTTTTCAAAAGATTTTTTATCTTATTTTAGATTGATGAGGTTCACTATAACATGTGACACCATATTTCGTTATCTTCATTAAACGGATTAACTTATTGATATTAAAATGAATTTATTAAATAAATTAATATATACGCTTGCATTTTTTGCCCTTCCATTTATTTCTTTCGCACAGAACAAAGAGAATGAATCCCCTGTGGCAAACTGGCAAAATCTCGATCTAAAATCTGATGGTGTTTTTGGAATTAGTACAGAGAAAGCTTACGTAGAAATTCTTAAGGGAAAGAAATCCAACCCTATTATTGTTGCCGTTATTGATGGTGGAATTGATGTAGAACATGAAGATCTTAAAAAGGTGCTTTGGGTAAATCAAAAAGAGATTCCCGGGAATGGCATCGATGATGATAAAAATGGTTATATCGATGATATCCACGGATGGAATTTTATAGGATCCCCCAAAGCAAATATCCATTATGATAATATGGAAGTTATTCGCCTTATCAACAAATTACAGCCTAAATATGCAGCAGCACTGAATACCACCCCCTTTACCGAAGAGGAAAGAAAGGAATTCCAATTATATAAAAGGCTGGTGACAGATTATATGGCCAAATTACAATCTGCGCAGATGGGGCTTCAAAATACGACCATGATCAAAAAATATCTTGATGAAATTGTAGTGAAAATGGGTAAGGATAATCCTACTGCAGATGATTTTGGGAGCTACAAATCTGCTAACGATATAGAATCCCGGGTGGTCAAATTTATCAGGCCTGAATTAAAGAAGGGCGATTTTAAAAAATTTTATCAGGAGTTAATGGATGGTATTAAATATTATGACACTCAAGTTAAATACCACCTTAATGTTGATTTTGATCCCAGGAAGGATTCGGTTGGCGATGATTATTCCAATAGCTATGAACGTAATTATGGGAATAATAATGTTACAGGACCGGATGCCGAGCATGGTACCCATGTTGCCGGTATTGTTGGGGCTATTCGTACTAATGATTTAGGGATTAAAGGCGTTTCTGATAATGTCAAAATCATGACTTTAAGAACCGTTCCTGATGGCGATGAGCGTGATAAGGATGTTGCTAACTCCATCTTGTATGCGGTAGATAATGGAGCGAAAATTCTCAACATGAGTTTTGGAAAATCTTATGCCTGGGATAAAAAGGTAGTGGACGATGCCGTAAAGTACGCAGTTTCTAAAGGAGTACTTCTTGTACATGCAGCAGGAAATGACGGTAAGAATACTGAAAAGGAAGATAATTTCCCCAATCGTTTATTTACAGACAGCCTTGGTAAAACAATGGGTACTGCTGAGGGCTGGATAGAAGTTGGAGCTTCCGGATGGAAGAATGATGAGGACCTGGTTGCCTCTTTTTCTAACTATGGGGGTAAAACAGTAGACGTTTTTGCTCCTGGAGTAAAAATTAATTCCACGATGCCTGGTTCAACTTACAAAGAGAATGATGGTACCAGTATGGCAGCACCAGTAGTTGCCGGTCTTGCTGCATTGATATGGTCACACTATCCACATTTTACAGCATTACAGATAAAAGATATAATCATGAATTCTGTTGTTAAAGTTGAGCAAAAATTAAAGATCAAAGAAAATGGTGATAACAGAAAAGTATTACTGAGTGAAATTTCTGTTTCAGGGGGTATAGTCAATGCTTATAATGCCTTGCAATTAGCCGAAAAAACCAATTCAACGGCACGAGCAAAATCTAAATAGTATTATAGAGGCTTTCTAATTAAGAAAGCCTCTATAATATTGAATTTTCATAGCTAATTAGCTCCATCAGTTCTTGCCCGCTGAATGGCATAGTTTCCTACTTTTGTTCCTAATTCCAATCCAACTTCGCAGTCACTTCTGTAATGAATTGCTCCATAAAGGCGTGAATTTGAGGCCTCTAGGGCCATTCTGTTAAAAGAACTTGCCTTTTCAGGTATAAGGTGACCCAAAACTGTGGCCGCAGCACCACTGAAGGTAGAATGTCCTGAGACATAAGCAGGAAAGTTTGGAAGTCCGGTAAGAGTCTTAATTTCGGGGTTGACCTGAGAGGGTCTTGGATTATAATATGTGAATTTGGTATCCCAGCAAACAATTGCAGCGTCCATCAAGGACATATTTAATAAGGCAAAATTTCTTGCCCAGCGCACCTCGCTTAGATTTAATGGAATCATATGCTCTGCTGCAATGGCATTCCAGTGCCCGGGTGGTGTATAGGTACCAATGCCATCAGCCCAAAAGTGTACAATTCTTATTCGTTCCCGTGTTGGGTTTTTACTGTAGTGCATCACCTCATCGAGTTCCTTTTGGAATGCTTCTGATTTTGTTGATGGGGGTGCTGCCGCTCTCAACCTTGTCACAACCGTTAATGAGTCAAATAGTAATGGACTTACCTTGCCAAAATACGGGAGCATTGGAGGTCGTTTTGGAGTTTCCTGACTGACCCAAGGGGTTTCGCCCCTCTGTATGACAGCCTGCTCAAATTCTTTCCAAAGATCTTGTCCATTCACAATTCCTACCGAAGCTTCTGTTCTGTCAGTCCGGGCACGCTGAACATATTTTAGTGCTACTGCTTTTCCAAGAGCTTCTCCTGCTTCAAGCTCATCCCTGACATTAGCGCCTGCCATTAAGCGGGCTATGCGATGTTCCTCTGCTTTTGACTGAATATAATCCTGCTCGCCGGGAAATAATAGCTTTAACAGTTTGACCGTAGCTCCAATGATCACTGCATCCTCAGAGGGATAGGATGGTAAATTACTCTTGTTTACTAAGGGGGTAATTTTTTGATCAATTTGATAAGGAGCCTGACGCTTAAACCGATCCTTGTAATAGTATGCGGCAATCAATCCATCAAACTGAGCAGCACTAACATAAGCATAGGCTCTT
>VGGW01000259.1 GCA_016868395.1 Bacteroidota bacterium
TGACGTTGTGAAACATTTACCAGCACTTGATAAAAATAAGGATTTGCTTCAACAATTGCAAGTTTTTGAAGATGCGATGAGCCCGGCTATACGACAGATGATAGAAGTCGCAACGAAGGGGCAACAAAATATAAAGTCAGCTCAAGAATTATCTAGAAATATAGCTCGCTTCAAAAATGCGGACGCACCTACCTCATTTGGAATTCCTAAAAACATTGGAAATTAAAATCTAATTTAAATTATATATAAAATGTTCTTAGACAAACCTGAAGATATTGCATTATTCAATAAGCTAATGGATTCAAATCCAACTTTGGAACCATATTTTGCCGAACTTGCCCTTTGGTGTTATTTGCATGACAAAGATAAATATTTAGCTCTTGTTGAAGAATCAAAGAATGAAACAGACAGAAGGCTTCATTTAAAAGATATTTCTGATGCTTTAGAAAATTAATATCTAATAAATAATATATAAAATGGACGTTAAAATGGGTCAAATGTTAAAAAACACTCAAAGGGTCGGTCAAAAGTCAGTTGGTCACAACAAAGTTGGATCCAAATATCAAGGAAAACAATCTAGTTATAAATCCGCCCAACCCGATCCCCAGCAATTAAAGGAAACCGCTGATGAGTATAATAAGTATAAATAAATATTTAGATTTTAATGAATAATTATAATCTAAATTAATAATATATTATGGAAGTTCTACCCGCATCTTTATCTTACTCCGCTTCTAAGCAGAGTTTAAGAATAAACCGCTTTCAATGCCGCCCTACATCTTCAGATTCTGGTGGTCCAAACACAACCTACAGATTCCCTTTACCTTCCAAATCACTTGTTGATTTAAGTTCATTCGCTCTTGCCTTTGACTTAACCGTTTCTGGTTTAGTTGACCACGCAGATAATTATGCGAACGTCAAATTGCCTCACGGACACAAATTGATTAAATCACTCAAAGTATATGTTGGTGGTCAAGCCGTTTCAGGTCACTTATGCAATGACTACGACATTTTATATAATGCACTGATGAAAGCTTCAGTTGGTGAAGATTGGGTTTTATCTAGATTAAACGAACATAGCAAAGAATTAATTGCAAGTTCAGATGATAGGACTGACCTTAAAGCTCGACCTACTGCCTCCAGTAAATCCGCTTCTTACGTTGTTTCTGATTTCCTCGGGATTTTTAGGGGGAATGGAACAGGCAGGTCTATTATCGACACATCCCTTTGGGGTGATGTTCAAATTGAAGTAACTTTCAATAACGAAGGATGCATAGCACAATATAAAGCAGGAACAGGAACTACAGCAAATATTACTTATGCCGTTGAAAAACTGGAAGCATATGTATCATGCATCACTCAAACAACTCCTTTATACATCAAATTAATAACCATGTTGTTAGATTCACGCGAGCAACAAATCAGATTTCCTTACCAAAACTTTGTCACCAATATCAACAGCTCTGGATCAAACGCCCGTTTTCAAGTCAATTCTGGATGTATCGACCAAATGGTTGTGGTTCCATTATCTGAAAACTATCAATTAGCAAGAGCTGCAGCTGGTGCTTCTAACATCGATCCTGATAGTCAAATCAATCCAGCCAGGTATAGATTTGATTCTGGAAAAACTTGCGCTACTCCTGCTGATTCCAAAGGTTGTGCTATGCAAATTCAAATTGGTAGCGATACTTTTCCCAAGTTACCCATCGATAACGCTTTACATGTGGCTAACATTACACAAGATTCTTTATTCTCAAATTCTTTATATTCTCAAAACTTATTATTCAATGATCTAGCTAATGCTGTATCTTCCTACAACAGAACCGCATTCTTAAATGAAAACTTTGTATGGGTTCAATCATTTTGCGATCAAGAAGGATGGGCATCTAAAATTCTTACTGGGGTTGACACTGCTAGTCAAAATCTTGACATCATCGTCAACACTGCCGCCAAAACTGCTAATGGGTCTATCTTTATGGGTGCATTATTAACTTCAATGCTTGTTTTCGATACCAAGACCGGAATTGTTTCAGTCGTTCAATAAAAGACAAGTCTTTTAATAATTAATATATAAAATTAATTTGTATATTAGTTATATATAATGAAATATGATCCTCCTGTGTTTCAACCTACTTCTAGGACTCCTTATTTTAGCACTCTTATGGAAATTTCACCGGCTTTTAACAACAATAGCGCACAAGTTCAAAAAATTAGGAACTCCCTCGATCCAAATAATCAATTAATCAAAGCCGACAAACGCGATGACATCATACAATTTGCCGTCAACAGAGTCAGAGGTTTTAATTATTCCAAGGCTGATAAGAGATACAGACCTTACAACATTCGAAAAGACGCGTATGACCTCAACTTTTATAATTACGGATTTAGAGAAATTTAAAAATGTTTAAAAAATATGTTTAGTAACGTATTTTTTAATCTAGTGTATATTATATAATGCAAGATAACCAAGTCAAAAAAGAGAGGAAACCCATGACACCTGAACAGATCGAAGCGCTGAAAGCTCGTCTTATGAAGGCAAGAGAAGCTAAAATTGAGCGAGATAAAAAAAGGTATGAATACAATAAAGAGGAAGTCAAAACGGAAGCCATCAAAAAAAGGGCACTAACAAAAGTTAAAAAACTGGTTGATGCAGGTACATTGAAAGAAGAAGAACTTCAAAAAGTGTTACCTGTAAACCAGCAAGCAAAGCAAGAAGTTAAGGAGGTAGGTTCTTCAAGCCTTGAAAAAAAAGTTGCTGATGTTATACCATTTGAAGAACCATTGCCATCTAAGCCAATAAATATTCCTAAACCTGGCTCTCTGAGCCACGAGGCTCCAAGAAAACTTGGAGACGCTCCTAAGAAAATCCCCGATGTGATTCCCTTTGAAGAACCATTGCCTCAACCTGGCTCTCTGAGCCACGAGGCTCCAAGAAAACTTGGAGACGCTCCCAAGAAAAGCAAGGATAAAGATAGGTTTTTAAAAATTGTGTACTACAAAGAACCAAGTAAAGCAGCCCTAAAAAAATTACAGAAAATACAAGAAAGTAGTTCA
>VGGW01000260.1 GCA_016868395.1 Bacteroidota bacterium
TCAATCCCGAAAGTCTAAAGGAATTTTTAAAAAATCCATCCACAGAAGTTCTTCAAAACGATCCGGCCTATAGGTATGCGATTAATTTAGTGCCTCAGGAGTATATTAACACAAATTTTGGAACAGTTTACAGGCAGTTTCTAGCCGAAAAGAATCGTTTAGATCAACTTTATCTGAAAGCATTATTGTCAAAAAATCAAGGGGCCTTAATATATCCGGATGCTAATTCAACGATGCGCATCAGCTACGGACAAATTCAAAACTACAGTCCGAAGGATGGAATAACCTACAATATTACCACTACAATAGATGGAATGATTGCAAAATATCGTGCGGGAGATGATGAATTTGATCTTCCCCAATCGTTAATTGATGCTTATCATAAGCGTGATTTTGGGCAGTATGCAGAAAATGGAACCCTGAATGTAGGCTTCATCAGTAATAATGATATAACAGGTGGTAATTCCGGTTCACCTGTGCTCAATGGGAGTGGAGAGCTGATTGGTATTGCATTTGATGGTAACTGGGAGGCTATGAGTGGTGATATTGCCTTTGATAAGCAATACAAGCGAACCATATCTGTGGATATTCGCTTTGTTCTCTGGTGTATTGATATATTGGGTGGAGCAAAAAATATAATCAATGAACTAGATATTCGAACCAGCAAATTGCCTGTTCCAAAAGAAAAACTAATCTTAAAAAAGTAGTTCGGTGGGTAAGGCTGGCAACATTTTAACCACTCAGCCTTGTTATATTCGATTACCAGCTCAATTATATACGAACTCTCCATAAGGAGAGCGAATACTCACCTGTTTTTTTTCTGAGTTCTCAACACGGCCTATAATTTGTGCATCTACATTAAATTCTCTCGAGATTTCAATGATATTTGGAGCAATTTCTGATGGCACATAAAATTCCATTCGATGCCCCATGTTGAAAACCTTGTACATTTCATTCCAGTCGGTACCCGATTCTGCATGAATTAAGTTAAATAAAGGTGGTACAGCCATCATGTTATCTTTTATGATATGAAGGTTTTCTATAATGTGAAGAATCTTGGTTTGAGCACCACCGCTACAATGTACCATTCCATGAATTTGTGATCGGTATTGATCTAATATCTTTTTTACAATAGGAGCATAGGTACGAGTTGGGGAAAGAACCAACTTTCCTGTAGTTACATTTAAATTTTCATTGAATTTTTCGGCCGGAATATAAATTTTATCAGTCAGTTTTTTACTACCGGAAAATAAAAGATCATAAGGAACCGCGGGATCATAGCTCTCAGGATACTTTTTTGCAATATACTTATGAAAAACATCATGTCTGGCGGAAGTTAATCCGTTTGAACCCATACCGCCATTATAATCTCTTTCATAACTAGCTTGGCCATAAGAAGATAATCCAACAATAACATCTCCCTTCTGGATTTTTTCATTTGAAATAATATCTGATCTTTTCATTCTACAAGTTACTGTAGAATCAACGATGATGGTTCTGACAATATCTCCGACATCAGCGGTTTCACCTCCAGTCGAATATATTCCGATTCCTAATTTTCGTAATTCACTAAGGATATCTTCGGTTGCGTTAATAAGCTCTGCGATGACTTCGCCAGGAATAAGATTTTTATTTCTTCCAATGGTTGATGACAATAAGATATTATCAGTGGCTCCAACACAAAGTAGGTCGTCAAGATTCATGATGATAGCATCCTGTGCTATTCCTCTCCAAACTGACAGATCACCGGTTTCCCTCCAATAAACATAGGCTAGGGAGGATTTCGTTCCGGCACCATCGGCATGCATGATATTACAATAGTCTTTGTCGGAACCTAAAATATCGGGAATAATTTTACAAAAAGCCTTCGGGAAGATACCCTTATCTATGTTTTTAATGGCATTATGTACATCTTCCTTATCGGCAGAAACGCCCCTCTGGTTATATTTTAGCTCTGACATTGACACAAAAATAGTACTTTGAAATGAGATGTGAGATATGAGATTGCAGATTTGGCTATAAATAACAAAGTTCTGCCTCGGCAGAACTTTGTTGTTTATTTAAAATCCATTGGCTACTTAATAAACAAGAGCTCTCTGAATTTTGGAAGAGGCCATTTAGAATCATCCACGAGTTGTTCCAATTTATCAACATGATAGCGTATTGGTTCAAAGTATGATTTCACCTTTTCATCATAGGCTATTGACTTATCTCTGATGTCTTCAATGTTATTTGCTTTTTTACGCTCATTAACCATTTCAAGGTTTGCTTTTCTGATGAAGTTTACATGCGTAGAAATTTTCTTGATAATTTCCAGCTGAGCATTGAATGTATCCTCTCCAAGTCCGATTTCTTTCAGACCTTTAACATTCTCGATCAATGTAGTTTGATAATTGATGGCAGTAGGGATAATCATATTGTCGATTAAATCACCCATCACACGTGCTTCTATTTGGAGCTTTTTAAAATAGTTTTCCAATAAGATTTCATGACGCGCATGAGATTCCCGTTTACTGAATACCCCGGTATCTTCAAATAACTTATCTGTTTTAGGATCTAATAAAACATCCAACGCTTTTGGTGTGGTTTTAATGTTGGATAAACCTCTTTTTTCAGCTTCTTTTGCCCATTCCTCACTGTAGCCATTGCCCTCAAAACGAATATTTTTTGATTCTTTAATGTATCGTTTTATAATGGTCATAATGGCCACATCTTTCTTTTCGCCTTTTTTGATTAGTTTATCAACCTCAGCCCGAAATTTATTCAATTGGTCAGCCACAATCAAATTTAATATGGTCATAGGATTAGCTGAATTTGCTGATGATCCTACAGCGCGCAACTCAAATTTGTTACCGGTAAAGGCCATTGGGGAGGTACGATTACGATCAGTGTTGTCAAGCAAGATCGAAGGTATCTTGGGAATATTGGTCCATAGTGCCGAATCTTGCTTCATTTTTGATGTTACTCTGGAGGTTTCAATCTCATCCAATAAGTCGCTCAACTGGCTTCCAAGAAAAGTTGAGATAATAGCCGGCGGAGCCTCATTAGCG
>VGGW01000261.1 GCA_016868395.1 Bacteroidota bacterium
TTGATGTTAAAAATGACATGCCGGCAACCCGCTGATAAAAAAGCCAGAAAATATAGCCTCGGAATCGATCCGGGGCTTTTTTTTTCCAAAATAAAGCGATTACTTTTATTCATGACTTTGACCATTAAACCTGATGTTCGATATGATAAAAAATTGTTTTAGTTTTCTCCTAATTGCTAGCCTTTTTTCTATTCATGGCTTTGCACAGGATCCAGGAGCAAAAAAATATGCCGCTGAAATAACAGCAAATAGGACAAAAAAATATTTAAAAGTTCTTGCTTCCGATAATTATGAGGGTAGAGAAACAGGAAAGCGGGGAGCTGAATTAGCCGCTTCCTACCTGGCTAAGGAGTTTAAAAAGTTGAAACTAACTGCCCCGGTTAATGATTCGTTTTTTCAGATTGTTGAGTTAATCGAAACAAAAATGCTAGTTAATTTTCTGGAAATTAATGGCACCAAACTAAATTTTGGAACGGATTTTTTATTCAGCGGTAGCGGAGAAGCCAAAACCATAAAGGCCCTTGAGATTATATTTATCGGACTTGGAACCGAAACAGATCTCAAAAATTCTGTAATTAAAGATAAAGTCGTTTTATTGAAGCAGGAGGGAAAATCCTCTGAAATTGCCCGAAGACTGAACTTTGTGAAGAGTAAAAATCCGGCTGTTATTATTGCAGTAAATACGACCCGAAATAGCCCTGAAAATTCACATCTTGCCGGGGCGAGCCTCAGTGTTAAAAATGGTGTAAGAGAAAGTATCCCGATGAAAGCCAATTCCTCTGCTGTGATTCAAATCGGAACGGAGATTGTGAATTCAATTCTTGGTAAGTCCGGAAAATCATTCAAAGAACTCAATTCTGATCGTGCTCCAAGCCTGATTCAAGCAGAAATAACCTTGAATTACCAACCCATCAAACGAGAACTACAATCCTCAAATGTTCTCGGATATATAGAAGGGACAGATCTGAAAGATGAGGTTCTGGTGTATTCGGCTCATTACGACCATATCGGACTGAACCCTGATGGTGGAAAAGACAAAGTTTTTAACGGCGCAGATGATGATGCATCAGGCACCTCAGGTGTTTTGGCCATTGCAAGGGCCTTTGCAAAAGCAAAAAAAGATGGAGCTGGCCCTAGGAGAAGTATTCTATTTCTCATGTTAACAGGTGAAGAGAAAAACCTGCTGGGTTCTGAATATTATTCAATTAATCCGGTCTTCCCTCTGTCAAAAACAATTGCTAACCTCAACATAGATATGATTGGAAGAATTGGTACTGAATATTTAAATTCTCCTGATTCAAGCAATTACATTTTCTTGGTAGGATCAGATAGGTTGAGCACTGATCCTCACAAGATTAGTGAAAATGCAAATGCTACTTCCACCAACATGAAAATCGACTATAAACATAACGCAGATGAAGATAATATCTATTACTGGTCTGACCATTACAATTTCGCAAAGAATGGGGTTCCTGTAATATTTTATTATAATGGTAAACATGATGATTATCATAAAGGCAGTGATGAAATCAGTAAAATTAATTTCGAGCTATTAGCCAAACGAGCTCAATTAGCCTATTTTACCGGGTGGGACCTGGTCATGCGGAATGATAGACCAATAATAGATGGCATCCATGATAAAAGATGAGAATTGATAATCTATTCGCCGGATTAAACAGTTACAGTTCTTCACCTAAACCGGCAAGTCTCTGCTAAGTTATTTGCTCTTAGAACTGATTTTCGCAGCTGCTTTCGGATTTGATCAATGATAAAAGAACGACTGATCACATTTTCACTCGCAATAATCAGGGAACAAAAACTAGAGCATTAGTGTTGTTTTTACCTCCTTTCGGTACAGAAAAACGGAAATTATTGTCTGCAACCGCTATTTCGGTTTTTAATGGATACTTACAGAGCGTCGGTTTTATTATCAGCTTTTGTTCCATTCATTTATTAAAAGCTAATCACCGCCATGCCATTGCCCTAAAAATGTGGTATTTAGTTAAAGAAGGAAAGAAATATCGAAATATCTGATTTTATGCAAAAATGACGATATTAAATAAGTTTAAGTTAAAAATAACTAAATTTGACCAATGAGCACGCTAGCCAACGATTTTGTACAAACCTCAGGCACGAAAGCCTTTGATCTTGATCATCGACGTATAATAAATTATAACATAGGTAAATATCATGTTGCTGTTGAGCGAGGATTATCCAAACTTGTCAATCTTGAAAATTCCAAACGTAAGGCCCATACCATAAAATGGAAGGTTATGGAGAATCTCGACAAGCTTCTGCCGGAATTTGAGTCCAATTTTCAAAAAAAAGGCGGGAAAGTAATCTGGGCAAACGATGTTGAAGAAGCTCAACAAGAAATTCTTAAAATCATCAAAAAAGCAGGGGCAAAAACGGTTATCAAGTCTAAGTCTATGGCTACTGAGGAAATTCATTTAAATGAATTTCTTGAAGATAATCACATTGAGGCCTTGGAAAGCGATCTTGGCGAGTATATCGTTCAGCTTCTTGGCCAAAAGCCTTACCATATTGTGACTCCCGCAATGCACTTGAGCAAAGAAGATATTGCCAAATTATTCAATGAAAGATTTGGGACAGCAATAGATTCTACCCCGGAACAGCTGACCATGAAAGCCATGGAGTTGTTGCGAGAAAAATATACTTCCTATGATATTGGTATAAGCGGTGGAAATTTCCTGATTGCCGACACCGGCAGCGTTGCCCTAACAGAAAATGAAGGAAATGCAAGGTTAACCACAACCTTTCCCAAAATTCATATCGCAATAGTAGGGATTGAAAAAGTCATTCCATCAATGAATGATCTGGATTTATTTTGGCCCCTTTTATCAAGTCATGGTACCGGACAAAATCTTACGGTCTATAATACCATTTTGGGTGGCCCCAGGCAGGTTAATGAAAGCGACGGACCTGAAGAAATGTATGTTATTTTACTGGATAATGGCCGTACCAATCTATTGGCACAGAAGGAACAACGTCAGGCATTATACTGCATACGATGCGGAGCTTGTTTAAA
>VGGW01000262.1 GCA_016868395.1 Bacteroidota bacterium
TTCCAAATGTATGTCCTCCGGCTATCAGTGCAACGGTTTCTTCATCATTCATCGCCATTCTGGCGAAGGTTTCGCGGATATCACGTGCAGATGCCATTGGGTCAGGATTTCCATTAGGCCCTTCCGGATTGACATAAATTAATCCCATTTGAACCGCTGCCAAAGGGTTTTCTAATTCGCGATTACCGGTATAGCGTTTATCCCCTAGCCATTCCTTTTCAGCTCCCCAATAAATATCCTCCTCCGGTTCCCAGACGTCTTCGCGTCCACCACCAAAACCAAAAGTTTCAAAACCCATTGATTCTAGAGCACAATTTCCGGTTAGGATCATTAAATCTGCCCAGGAGATTTTCTTACCATACTTTTGCTTGATTGGCCAGAGTAACAAACGTGCCTTATCTAAATTTGCGTTGTCAGGCCAGCTGTTTAGCGGAGCAAAACGAAGAGTACCGGATCCTGCTCCTCCTCGGCCATCCTGGATACGGTAGGTACCTGCACTATGCCAAGCCATCCGTATGAAGAAAGGACCATAATGTCCATAATCAGCCGGCCACCAGTCATGAGAGGTGGTCATGAGGTCGAAAATATCTTTCTTCACAGCATCCAAATCCAAAGTTTTAAACTCTTTCGCGTAATTAAATTGATCATCCATCGGGTTTGATAGGGAGGAATTCTGGCGCAGAATGTTCAATTTCAACTGATTTGGCCACCAGTCGCGGTTATTTGTTCCACCACCTGCGCTTGGTTTGAATGAGCCATGACCAAATGGGCATTTTGCCTCGGATGTATTATTTTCCATAATCTTGTTTTATTTAAAATTCTATGATTTAGTAGCGAAAATGTGCAATATTCATGCGAAAATTGCTTCCTCAAATTTAAGTAATCCTCGCTATAAATAGTATCGAATATCTTTATAATAATATAGATATTATCTATGTTTGATAAAACTTTAATTATCAGTAATTTACCGTAATGAGTGTTAAATTGGGACTGATGCCAAATCCCCAATTCAAATCAATTTTCGCTATTTTCAAACCGATTCAAATCACTAATTACTTGTTGACCTACACTTGTTTGGATAGTTTTTGGGGATAAAAGCTTGTTGAATTTCATCTCCAATTTTGGAGCTTCATATTTTTCGGAGTTGGATAGGGTGAAAGATTTTATTTACGGCTTGAAGGTTTTAATTATCCTTTGATTTGAGCCTGATCGTTTACCGATAAGTCAGGTGGGAGTAATAAAATTCATTTGATTTTATTTATTAAGTCAAAAAACAGGTTCTTTACGTAGTATTTATACATTCAAAATATGCCTAAAGGGTTAGTTTTTTGTTTTTTTCTGGTTTTTTCGAAGCTTGTAATGGCACAAGTGGATTCAACGGAAGTCATTGATTACAGTAAGTTTGGTGATGCTGAGGGTGTTAAGCGCTACTGCACACCCAAAGTTTTAAATCAGCTTCCGCAAAGGATCATCAGTTTGGGTTATGAACTCCAATCCGGATTTGATATGCCCTGTATTGCGCTTTCCTCTTGGTTGCCTGCTTTTCAAGATTTCAGGATTAATCAGGTTAATTCCCTAAGAGCGCAGGTTAATTTACCTGTAATTTCGACCAATAAGCTTATTTGGCAACTAGGAGCCAATTATTGGGGAAGTCAGTTTAATGTGGAAAAGCCCGGAAATAATTTGTTTGTCAATAGTTTGAACAATCGGTCGATGGTTTCATCCGGACTGAATACCACCCTCTTTAAGCCATTAAATGAGAAGAATTTTTTGATACTCCAGGCCAGTGCAGACATGAATGGGGTCTTCAGGGGATTAGACGACCTGACATCCAAGGCATTAACTTTCAGTGGATCGGCTATTTACGGATGGAAAACTTCCGAAAAAAATATGATAGGAACAGGTTTATCCCGTACATACCGTGCCGGACAAATACTGCATGTGCCTGTATTATTTTGGAATAAGACATTTAATGATCATTGGGGGATGGAACTTTTACTGCCCGCCCGAGGTCACTTGAAATATAATTTTTCAGCATCGAACATCTTACAATTAGGTTTTGAGTTAGAGGGAAATCAATTTTGGATGAATTTACCTAACAGTCGGAACGGAGAGGTATTCATACAAAGGGGGGAACTTAAACCACGAATTGTTTGGGATAGAAAAATAAAGGGTTTTATTTGGTTTAGTGCTCAAGCCGGAGTTCGTCAAAACTGGCGCTTTGATGTAATGAACGAATACGATGCTAAAGAAAATAATCAACTTTATTTTACAAGCAATTTGAGTAATCCATTCTATTTTAACTTCAGCATTAATCTGGTTTCTCCCTAATTTTTTGCAACTTGTCTGGTCCAGGTATCTGTTCTTCCTAAAAGAGAAACTCCAATAAAGCCTCTTACTTCCAGGACTTTAGAATTGATCATTTTTATTGAACATGAGTAGGTATTTCCATTTTTTGGATCATAAATATTGCCTTCTTCCCAAAGGTTTTTTCCTGTATTGGTGAAGCCCCAAATATTAACTAAGCCTAGAATTGGGCGGGTTCTGGCTGATTCTTCCGGATGATTTTTATCTAATTTCGGTTTTCCTGTTTCAGGATCGATAGGTTCTTTGAGCCACACAATTTTGCCCTGAAATTTTTCTCCGTTTTTGTAAATACGAACCATCGCGTTTCCTTCACCCGTTTTCCATACCCCTACAATTGCATCACTATCATCTTTTTGGAAGCGATGGGTTGAACTTGTTATCGAAATAGCCAAAAAACAAGTGAACAAAATCAAAAAGAATTGCTTGAACGTTTTATTTGGATTTTTCATGATCGATCAAAATTTTAACCGTGAAGATTTTTTTAATCAAATATATGAACAAATTCAATTCAATTATGAAAGCTCTGCAGGTATATTTTAAACAGAGAAGAGGTCTTTTTTTCTAAGAGTTTTAAAATTTTATTTAATGGAAATTCAACACCTTTGTAAATCGTCAGCAAAAAGTGGACTGATTTAGGTCAAAACTAAGGGAGTGTTTTC
>VGGW01000263.1 GCA_016868395.1 Bacteroidota bacterium
GAAATACCCGGTTTTATTCCGCCTCCCGCCATCCAGATGCTGAAACATCTTGGGTGATGATCACGACCATAATTTTCGGGAGTCCAATTTCCCTGACTATAATTTGTACGGCCAAATTCGCCGCCCCAAATTACCAAGGTTTCGTCAAGTAATCCTCTTTGCTTTAAGTCGGTAATCAAAGCTGCAGATGCCTGATCGACATCTTTGGAGAGCGAGGCAATCTCTGTTGGCAAATTCCCGTGATGATCCCATCCCTGATGATATAATTGTACAAAACGGACACCATTTTCAGAAAGTTTACGTGCCAATAAACAATTGGCAGCAAATGTTCCGGGAATCATGGAATCAGTTCCATAAAGTTTGATAATATCATCAGGCTCTTTCGAAAGATCCATGATTTCAGGAACAGCTGTCTGCATTCTATATGCCATCTCATACTGTTGAATTTTGGTGCTGATTTCCGGATCACCAAACTCCTCATAAGATTGTTGATTTATTTTAGAAATCTGATCAAGGAACTTCCTGCGTTCATATTTATTCATCCCATCAGGATCATTCAAATACAGAACCGGGTCGTCACCACTGCTAAATTGAACACCCTGGTGGACCGAATCCAGAAAACCACTTGACCATAATTTAGAATATACACCCTGCCCGTTTCCAATTTTACCCCTTGAGAGTAAGACAGTAAAGGAGGGTAAATTTTTATTTTCACTACCCAGACCATAGCTTAACCAAGAACCCAAACTTGGCCGATTACCTTGTTGAGCACCCGTTTGAAAGAAGGTAAGAGCAGGATCATGGTTTATTGCTTCGGTATGCATGGATCGGATGATACAAATATCATCAACCACCTTAGAGGTATAAGGTAACAAATCACTAATCCAGGTTTGTGATTGTCCATGTTGTCTGAAATTAGCGAAAGACCCCACCATTGGGAATGATTTTTGATTGGCAGTCATACCAGTCAAGCGCTGGTTACCTCTTACAGAAGGCGGTAAATCCTGCCCTACTAAGTCCCTGAGTTTCGGTTTATAATCAAAGAGCTCAAGCTGTGAGGGTGCCCCGTTTTGAAACAGGTAGATCACACGTTTAGCCTTAGGTGCAAAATGGGCTAAGCCTAAACCTGATCCGTAATCAGATGAATCACCGGTGAATAAATCAGGCACTAAAAGTGATCCCAAGGCAGCGCTTCCAAGTCCAAGGCTAAGTCTTGACAGGAAGCGACGGCGATTAAAGTTTAATCCATGTTCCAGAAAATCTTTTTGCATGATTAAGTTTTTGTAATGGTTTCTTCAAGATTGTATAGAGCCGAAATGACTTGCATCCAGGCAGCAACTGAACTTTTGTTTAATTGTTGAGGTAAAGGATGTTCACCTATTGATAATAATTTTTCCGTTCGATTTTTTTGTTTCTTAAACACATTAAGCTGATCAGAATAATATAAAGTCAATAAGTCAATCTCCTTTTCATTAGGTTTTCGGCAAACAATTAATCGAAAAGCCTTAATAAGCTTTTCCTTTACAGTCGAGGGTTCTTTATCCAGCCTGGTGGCTAAAACTCTGGAAGCTTCCAAGACTGTGGGATCATTCATCATGATTAATGCCTGAAGAGGAGTATTGGTCTTTAATCGGCTCACTTCGCACTGATCCCGGTTACTGGCATCAAACACACCTAAAACGGGTGGTGGAACTGTCCGTTTGATGAAGGTATACATCCCCCTACGATAAAGATCCTTACCGTGGTCTTGTTTATAATTTCTCAATATTCCACGTCCGGAACTGGCACTTTCCCAAAGCCCATCCGGCTGATAAGGCTTAACACTAGGCCCACCAATGGTTCTAACCAGTAAGCCACTGCTGGAAAGTACTAAATCCCTGATCAGTTCAGCTTTGATACGATATCGAGGCGCTCTAGAAAGAAATATATTTTCCGGATCTAACTTTAATTTATTTGCCGGTATAACAGCAGATTGTCTGTAGGTAGCCGACATAACCATTTGTTTCACCAAACGTTTCACGTTCCAGCCATTATTCATAAAATCTACGGCCAACCAATCTAACAATTCAGGATGGCTAGGTAATTCACCTTGCATTCCGAAATCACCCGATGTCTTCACGATTCCGCGACCAAAAAATTCATACCATAATTGATTTACAAACACTCTGGAGGTAAGTGGATTGCGTTTATCAAACAACCACTTCGCAAGTCCTAACCTATTTTTAGGATATTTTGGATCAAAGGCCAGAATGGATTCCGGCGTGCCTGCATCAACTTCCTGACCAGGAGCATCGTATGCGCCACGTTCGAGGATAAAAGTTTTCCTTAAGGTATCACGATCACCCATCACGGAAACAATCAACCTGTTGGTATCCTGCTTATTGATAAATTTCAGGATCTTAGTGACCTCTTCATTAGTAATTTCAATCAATGGCTTTTTTGCATAAGTTTCAGGACCTCCAACAGTGGTCTCTATTCCAACCTCTTTCACATTGTTGAAAAATGAATAGAGTTGATAATAGTTCTTTTGAGAGAAGGGGTCATATTTATGGTCATGACATTGAGCACACTCCAAAGTAACCCCAATGAGTGCTTTTGAAAATGTATTGGTTCGGTCAATCACATAGGAAACGCGATATTCCTCATCCACAACACCACCCTCTTCCGTAATTTTATGATTCCGATTGAAGCCTGTTGCAAGAATCTGCTCCTTCGTAGCACTTGGAATCAAATCACCGGCTAGCTGATAGGTTATAAATTTATCATAAGGAAGATTCTTGTTAAAAGAGTAAATCACCCAATCCCTCCAGGGCCATTGAGATCGATAGCTGTCGTCCTGGTAACCATGAGAGTCCGCATAACGAGCGACATCAAGCCACTGAAGGGCCATTTTTTCGCCATAAGCCGGACTACCCAAT
>VGGW01000264.1 GCA_016868395.1 Bacteroidota bacterium
TCAAAACCTCATTTTCTGAATGTAACTCCCTCTTTGTCATTGCGAGTGCAACGAAACAATCCCCTCGCTATTATTTCGAAATGTGATAAGATTGCTTCGTCGTACCTTCTCGCAATGACAAAAGGCAAAATCCTCATCTAAAGCATAATTAGAAATTACAACCTATAACTTATTACTTACAACTTACTGCCCCCTACTCCTATCCCCTTGCATAATCTGCTGGATAAATGCACCCCAGGCAAAAGGATTAAGTAAAGGATTGGCCATGCGCTGGTTCATGTTTCTATTGACCAATTGGTTATGATTGTTTTGAAAATTAAAACTCTGCATTTCTGCACCATCGCGGGGAAGTGTTGCAATCATCGAAGCTAAACTCTCGCGAGAAAGATTCTTTTTAGCTATTTCAAGATCATCATCCGCAAATTTCATAGTCATGAATTCTCTTTTAAACTCATCTGTGCTTGCCCATGGAAAAACCCTCACACCGGGAAGGTTTATTGACTCTTGTTGCATTTTTAACAAAATGGTGTATTTATTATCAGTCAGGCCTTTGGGTATTATCAAGGTCTCACTTCTGTATCCTACCGCCGTAAAAGCCAGGGTATCACCCTCATGAGCAACAAATGAAAAATACCCCTTGTAATTAGCTGAATAAAACTGGTTTCTACCGGTCTGGTTGGTAATGGTAACATAGGGGACAACCGTATTACTATCACGGTTTACAATTAATCCTGAAAACTGCACAATGGTCCTATCCTTAACCTGAGAAAATCCGGTAAGGCTACAAAGTAAGCATAAAAGGAGTACCCAGTTTCGCATCTTGCAATTTATTAAAATCGTTGTGCAGTAGAGTTAAATTATGTTAAAACTGACAATCTGTACAGAAATAGTCGCTTATTGTTGTAGTCGCTCCGGTAAAACAGCAGTAGGATCATCCATATCGGTCAGATTAACTGCTTCCACTGCCTTGACCTCCGGAACGGCTCGCTTGATGGCCTGTTCAATACCTGCTTTTAGTGTCATGATACTCATTGGACAAGAACCACAGGAACCTAACAGACGTAAGCGAACAACATTTTCAGGAGTTATTTCCTCAATTGATACATTCCCGCCATCTGTTTCAAGATAAGGCCGGATAGTATCCAATGCAATTTCAACTCTTTTTAATAAATCCATGATTTCGTATTTATATAAAGATACAAAAAAAATAAAAAATGCTATTTAGCAGCGTTAAGAATAGCAATTTGCTGTGCCACCCGCTCTGCCATCTGCATGAAAACCGGCCCGAGAACCATTTCTTCCTCTAGGATAACGGGCTTCCCAACATCCCCCGCATCACTGATGCCCTTCACCAAAGGTATCTCTCCCAAAAATGGTGCATTAAACTGTTCTGCAAGGGTCTTTCCCCCATTTTTTCCGAAAATATAATACTTATTTTCCGGCAATTCAGCCGGAGTGAAATAAGACATGTTTTCTACCACTCCTATCAATGGAATTTTTATAGAATCCATCAGGAACATCCCTACGCCTTTACGGGCATCAGCAAGTGCAACATTCTGGGGAGTAGTCACAATCACAGCACCGGTAATCGGGAATCCCTGAGAAACAGTTATATGAATATCGCCTGTACCCGGAGGAAGATCTACCACTAAATAATCAAGTTCACCCCAATCCGCATCATTAAACAACTGCTTAACTGCTGTCGAAACCATTGGACCCCGCCATGGAACCGGCTGGTTAGGATCGGTAAAAAACCCAATGGATAACAACTTTATTCCATATTTTTCAATAGGTTCAATTCTAGTTTGACCTTCAGCATTTTGAGAAGCCTTGGGCCTGGCATCTTCCAAACCAAACATAATCGGAATAGAAGGACCATAGATATCCGCATCAATGAGCCCGACACTGGCACCCTTTTTCGCCAGACCCAAGGCAAGATTGACCGCCACCGTTGATTTTCCGACTCCACCCTTACCTGAAGCAACAACAATGATATTTTTAATGCCTGCCAGGGTTCTTTCAGGTCTACTGGTAACCCTTGAAGTCATATTTATTGATAATTCAATATCTTTACTTACAAAATGCCTTATGGCATTTTTACAGGCATTTTCAAGCATAGCCTTCATAGGGCAAGCCGGCGTAGTCAGAACTACGGAAAAGCTAAGTTTATTTCCGTCGATTTTTAGATCTTCAATCATATTTAAACTTACCAGGTCTTTTTTAAGATCCGGATCCTCAACATGACGCAATGCATTAAATACCTGTTCTTGTGTAATCATAATTGAATGTAAAGGAGAGAATATTTTTACTAAGTTTATTGCAAATCTACTAAAAGTGAAAGGCTTCTTGCTATTGGGTTGAGGTTTTTACAGTGAATTGACCCGCTGTTCAGGCTTTTAAAACTCAAATATGCTGCCTTCCCATTTGGTGGAGAATTCGACCCATGCAGATACCCAAAAAATACATTAAAATTTTTCTTATTGTATCAAAAAGCATTCTCGGAATTCTTTTGATCGGAAGTGCCATTGCTTTTACACAACGTGAAGCTTTACTTAATAGGGTAATCAATAAAGCGATTAATAAAGCGGATAAGGAATACGACCTGGAATTAAAAATTGAAAAAGCAAGCTTCGTCGGCTTAAGTACTGTTAGTTTTAAAAACATTACTTTGGTTCCCCGCGGAAAGGATAGTCTGCTACGAATCCAAAATTTCAAGGTAGGTATAAAGCTGCTTCCTCTCATTTTTGGAGACGTCAAACTTTCGGAGATTAAACTTTATCGGGGAGTAATAAATCTGATGAAAAGGGATTCTACGAGTAATTATGATTTCATTTTTCGTAACAGGAAATCTGATGAAAATGCTGAGCGTTCTGAAATGGATCTAGGTAAACTAGCTAATAACTTAATTAATAA
>VGGW01000265.1 GCA_016868395.1 Bacteroidota bacterium
CTACATTATTCTTGTCGGCAGAAATTATTAGTTTTTCTCCGTCAAATGCATAGTCATACGTGTCATTAAGTATTAAATTCCAATCAAAGTCAGCTGTCCAAAAATTAGTGGATAAAATCAAGAGTGCTTGTCCGAAATGTAGCACCCCCGGTTTTGGAATTACTGATGTAGAACCCGGTTTACCATGCGAATTATGTGGATTTCCAACCCGATCTACCCTGAATTATATATATACTTGCAAAAAATGTGATTTTATTAAGAAGGAAAATTATCCGGAAAAAAAAATGACCGAAGATCCCATGTATTGTGATCAATGTAATCCATAAGCGATGATAATCCATAACATAGAATTAGCAGCCTCTGTTTTGAATGAGGAAGGAATCATAGGATTACCTACAGAAACTGTTTATGGTTTAGCCGGGAATATCTTTAGCGAAAAGGCCATTAAAGCTATTTATCAAATTAAGCAGAGACCTCTTTTCAATCCATTAATCGTTCACATCAAAAGTTTTGAAGATTTGAGTACCATTGCGGAAGAGGTACCTCCCATTGCCATTAAATTGGCAAAGGCTTTCTGGCCGGGACCATTGACTTTGCTGCTTAAAAAAAAACCATTGGTTGCGGATCTGGTGACATCAGGTAAGGCGACAGTTGCGGTTAGAATACCTGATCATCCTATAGCTCTAGCTCTCTTGAATCGGATTGATTTTCCCCTGGCAGCTCCGAGTGCCAATCCATTCGGTATGATTAGTCCGACGAAGGCAAAGCACGTAAATGAATACTTTAAAGATTTAATGATTTTGGATGGTGGCGAATGTATCAATGGCATTGAATCCACTATCATTGGATTTCAGGGCAATGAAGTGATTGTCTACCGATTGGGAAGTATCACCCTGGATGAAATAGAACCTATTGCAGGGAAAGTTAGCCTGATCAACAAAAATGATTCGGCACCGGAAGCACCGGGTATGCTTTCAAAACACTATGCCCCACGTACACCTTTAGTTGTTGCTGAAACTATTCAAGAGCTTATTCAACAGTTTAAAAACAAGAAAATAGGTCTTCTACTTTTTAGCAATACGTTTGAAGGTCTTCCGGAAAATGCTGTTCAAATCATTCTGTCTCCAAATAAAAATCTGAGTGAAGCAGCGTCCAAATTATATGATGCCCTTCACCAGCTAGATAAATTGAATCTTGATATTATCATTGCCGAGAAGTTACCTGAAGAAGGATTGGGTATGGTCATGAATGATAAACTTCGAAGAGCCTCAGTTGAGACATAGTGGTCAGTCAGATGTATAGCTTAAATTTTGGGGTATGAATTCAGTATTTTCTGATTTATTAGTTATATCATGTTGAAATGTCCCCCTTGCTATTTATATAATCTAGATGTAATAATTTATCTGAAAGGGATAAGTTAAACAATTTTAATAGTAATACTATTATTTTTGTGTGTAATATATGCTATAATGAATCCAATATTAAAAAACATAAAGCCCGAAATTCATGATAGGATTTTCCTTAAAGACCCGGTCAGTTCAGAATTGGGTAAGAATATCTTGAAGATGGGTATCTTACTGATTGATGAGATAGGCTTTGAGGCATTTACATTTAAAAAATTAGGTGAGAGATTAAACACCAATGAGAGTTCTGTCTACAGATATTTTGACAATAAACATAAATTTTTGCTTTACATCTCGACTTGCTACTGGAGCTGGATAGAATATCTTTTGGTTTTAGAAACAACAAATCTGGAAGATCCAAAGGAAAGATTGAAAAAAACGATTTCTCTGGTTACCACGCCTAACATGGATAAGCTGTCATTGGACTACATCGATTTTTCAATTTTATACAAAATTATCATATCAGAATTCACCAAAACATTCCTGACCAAGGAAGTGGATGATGAGAACCATGAAGGATTTTTTAAAATATATAAACGGGTGATTTATCGAATTGCCGATACCATCAAAGAGGTTAATCCGAATTATTGCTATCCCGAAACCTTGGCTAGTAACATGGTGGAGGGGGCTCTACATCAGCATTTTTTAAAAGAACACTTTAAAACAATTACCAACTGTAATGATTCCATATCGCCTACAGATTTTTATGTAAGTATGGTTACAACTATTTTGAACAATTCAATATGACACCATTTAAACGATTTTACAATTTATTAAAGCTGGATAAAAGGGATATCTATTAGTTAGTGGCAAGTTTAAACGACAGTAAACAACAAATAGAAAATATGAGGACCTTAACAAAATCATGGAGCCATTACCCCGACAACGGAAATAGACCAAATTCGAATTTTTGCCTACTTTCGTGCCAGAAACAAATGAAAGCGTATTACTTAATATCGACCCTTCTGTTCGTATTTTTTGTATATGCAACCAACATAGATGTTTCCATCAAAAAAATGTTTTCAGAAAACATTAGCATTGAATTGAACGATTCAGAAAACACTGAAAACGGTACAGAAGAAAAAGAAGGTAAGGAGGATGACTTCAAAGAATTTGCTACATTCCAACACAAGTCTTCTCAAACTTTTTTTCAGTCTAAATTAAACGTTGTTGCTGACCTGTTCAAGCTGGCGCATCCGACCGTTCCGGTAGAATCTCCCCCTCCTAAAGTTTAATCTTGTCTCAACTTGCCTCTACAGGTAAGTCATCTTGTCTTTATCGCATTTTGTAACCAAACTGGTTAGGCGTTAAAGACAGTCATTAATTTTAAAATCATTTTTAAAACTTATCATACATCTTGTAAAATATGAAAACATTAACAAAAGAAATGCAGGCGGCCATCACTCCAAATATGGCCTTAGAGTTACTCAAAGAGGGCAACAAACGTTTTGTAAATAACTTAAAAGCAAATCGTAACCTGTTGCAACAGGCAAACGAAACTTCAGACG
>VGGW01000266.1 GCA_016868395.1 Bacteroidota bacterium
AAACACTTGTTCTTTCAGAACCTCGGCATCTGAGGCAGACAATCCCTTAGTTTCAATCGGACTATGAACACAAATATCGCAAAAACCCGGGGTACTTCCATACCGTTTCCCATCATCCCACATTAAATCCCAGTTATTTAGGATAGTAACTGGTAGGATAGGAACACCATTTTCTATAGCCAATTTAAAGGGTCCATTTTTAAAGGGTTGAAGAACCGGAGGAAAAGTTTCACTGATCATCCCCTCAGGAAAAATAACGAGATTTTTTCCTTGTTTTAATATTTCATCTGCCTTTTTAAAGGCTCTGAATGCAGACATTTTACTTTCACGATTAAGTGGAATATCAATAGTCCTGAAATAAATTCCGGTAATAAAATTCCTTAAAAGCTCTTCTTTGCCCATAAATACAAAATTCTTTTTTGCCAAAAGTATCATGGCCGTAATATCCAGATTTGAGGTATGATTGGCGCAAATGATGTAGTTTTTTGACCAGTCTATTGGTTCTTCATATTTAAATCGGAAAAAAAATCCCGAAAAGAATGAGCTGATAAAGCTGAAATACCATCTCAAGCGGTTCATGGTGTGAAACTTAACCGGATTACGTGAAGAAAAGAGTATGGCAGGATATAAAATAGAAAAAATTAAGGCAAGCGAAATCTGAAAATAATACAGATGGATGCTTTTAATCAGTTTTTTCATCATACAAAAATATAAAAATATAATGATGTTTAGGGGTATTGGCCGGTTTTGAACCATCTCAAACTTAGTTCAGAAAAAATGATTAATTTCGCGCAATATGGAAACTGTTGTCAGTGGTATCCGCAGTACCGGAAAACTGCATTTAGGGAATTTTTATGGCGCTGTCAAAAATTTTGTGCAGATGCAGAATGAATACAATTGCTATTTTTTTATAGCTGACTACCATTCCCTTACAACCCATCCTAATCCTGAAGATTTACATGGTCATGTAAAACAAGTTTTAGTGGAGTATCTCGCTGCCGGAATTGATCCTGAAAAAGCAACAATTTATGTACAATCCGATGTTCCGGAAATAGCAGAATTATACCTCTATTTAAATATGAACGCCTATTTGGGTGAGTTAGAAAGAAGCACTTCATTTAAGGATAAGGTCAGGTCTCAACCTGACAACGTCAATGCAGGTTTGCTCACCTATCCTGTTTTAATGGCGGCTGATATTTTAATCCACCGGGCGATTAAAGTTCCGGTTGGTAAAGATCAAGAACAACATCTGGAAATGTCTCGAACTTTTGCAAACAGATTCAACAGACTATATCATACTGATTATTTCCCGGAGCCTTTTGCATTCAACTTTACAAAAAATTTAATTAAGGTTCCCGGCCTTGATGGCAAGGGAAAAATGGGGAAATCTGAAGGTGAAGCAAATGCAGTTTATTTATCAGACGAACCGGAGGTAATCAGAAAAAAAGTAATGCGAAGTTTGAGCGACGGGGGTCCTACACATGAAAATCAGCAAAAGCCGGAGCCAATTCAAAACCTTTTCGACTTAATGAAAATTGTTTCAAGTGCCGATACCTATAATCATTTCGATACCCAGTACAACCAATGTTCAATACGCTACGGGGATTTTAAGAAACAACTTGCAGAGGATATGATTATCGCTACTGCACCAATCCGGGAAAAAATAAATGAAATTGCTAAAGACGAAACCTATTTAAGACAAGTTGCACGTTTTGGAGCAATCAAGGCTCGCGAAAGTGCTTCTAAAACAATTTTGGAAGTCAGAAAAATCATTGGATTTAAAAGTTTTTAATTTATTCCCATTAATAAACTAATTTGTATTTTCAGAAAGAATTGCAGGACTCACTTAGCACTTATTAAAATATCATGCACATAGCTATCGTAGGAAATATTGGAGCCGGAAAAACTACCCTAACAGAATTGCTTGCCAAGAATTTGGGTTATGAAGCACAGTTCGAAGCTGTAGAAAACAATCCTTACCTCGAAGATTTTTACAGCGATATGAAACGCTGGAGCTTTAATCTCCAAATTTACTTCCTCAACAGTCGTTTTCAGCAAATTCTGGAACTTCAAACGCAAAAGCGAAATATCATTCAGGATCGAACAATCTACGAAGATGCCTATATTTTTGCCGAAAACCTGCATGATATGGGTTTAATGACATCCCGTGATTATGAAAATTACAGAGCTATTTTTGATAACATCACCTCATTCATCAAGCCACCTGATTTATTAATCTACCTCAGGGCATCAGTACCCACCTTAGTAAATAATATTCAACGCAGGGGCCGTGAATATGAAGCTGGCATTAGACTAGATTATCTTTCAAAACTTAACGAAAAATATAAAAATTGGATTGATTCTTATACTGAGGGTAAATTACTGGTTCTTGATAAGGATAAGTTAGATTTTGCCAACAAACCTGAGGACCTTGGTTTTGTGATCAATAGTATCGAGCGCGAAATTCACGGATTGTTTTAATCTGTCTCACTAGCATTAATATCGAATGAAAATACTTGGAGTGATCCCTGCCCGCTATCAATCCAGCCGCTTTCCCGGAAAGCCCCTGATCGATATTGCAGGTAAGAGTATGATACAACGGGTATATGAACAATGTTTAAAATCAACATTTCTTAGCAAAGTAATTGTAGCTACAGATGACCTTCGAATTGCAGATCATGTCCATTCCTTCGGAGGAATTTCAGAAATGACTTCCATGGAACATCTAAGTGGTACAGATCGGTGTGCAGAAGTTGCCCGTAAGCACGTAGATTTTGAGATTTTAATCAATATTCAGGGGGATGAACCCATGATTAACCCTGAACAAATAGACCTTCTCTGCGGTTGTTTTAAAACCCCCCAAACCTCCATTGCGACACTTGTGAAAATAATCCGCGATGATGAGGAACTA
>VGGW01000267.1 GCA_016868395.1 Bacteroidota bacterium
ATTGCAAACCAAAAAAGTAATCAAGCAATGGTATTCCACCATATAAATAAATAGAATAAATAAAAAGTAGAATTCCAAAAAACAAAAACGCCATCAAAATAATTCGTAATCCATTCTTGCTAATTCTCGAACGCGCTCGAGTGCGACTATCAAAAGAAACAACCGGGCAACCACAACCAATGTAAAAAGCAATATAACCAAGAATCCAAACTGTTGCAGGAATCCAGCTTGTTTGATATTTGTACTCCTCTGCTGTTCCATTAATCCACCAAATAACGTATGGAAAAAGTGCTTGACAAACGCCGATTAGGAAAAGGAATTCGGGCCTTATGAGGAGTTTAATATCCATACATTTTATTACATATGCCTCAACAAATGTTCTCGCAAACCTTCAGGAACAATGTGAAAAATAAAAGATTTTAGTTGTTTGAAGGTAAACGTTCCCCACTCCATAAAGGATTGGACGGGGCGTCCATGCTCAATTTTAAGATTATTATTTTTGAGTTTATAAAATGACGATAGTATCCACTTCCCTTTCACAACGCCATGAACAAATTTAAAAATATCCTTTCGAACACATTGAATCTTCATTTCCGGACCCGCCCTCCTAGAAGCATGTATTTCAAAGTCCCATGCAGTTTCGCCACTCCTAAGAAGTCTTTTGAGGCTAGATACTTTCCAAATACAACAAAATACTGTTGCTCGATACGCCGCATTTTGTGCAATTTCTCCAAAACCATATTTATTCCAATTTGACGGCTTTGGATTGCACCGCAAGCGTAAGCAATCAATATCGTTCCGAGCACAATAATCAAAATATGTTTTAATCAAATTTAAGTCAACTTTTGCACTAAAGAAACAATCATCTAGCCAAAAAAGGACGTGCTTTTCATCAATTTGATCCAATGCAATTTTAAGATTGGTGCTCCAGTCCTTGTCTTCACCGGTCGCTATTGTTTTGTTAAAGTTTTGGACCAATTTCTTTTTGTTTGAAGTGAGAATAAATTCAACACGATCCATTTCCCAATTCTTATGAAACGTCTGAGCTTGGATCGCCCAAAGGTCCGAGTATTTGTCACATGAAATGACCATGACTGGAATTCTTGACATGCTTTTATTTATTAAATCTTCCAGAACCACGCTGCTGATAGAAATAAACCCGAAGTTTAATACTTGTACCAGTTATTTATGATCGCACCTCCCAAATCGGGGTTTAATCATGTATTTTGCAATTGGTGAAAGAGAGATACAATCTTTTGCTAGCTTTCTAAAATTTATTTGGTTTACACAAGGCTTATCCGATTTTACGATTGCGTACCATGCGCAGCATACTAAGATTATTACCGCATTAGTTATTCCTTTTGGGCTGAAGCATTTTTACCCAACATGACGTTGACGGGTATTTTTTGTGATTACACTTTGATAAATATTATCAACCGATTTAAGCATTTTATCTACACCGAATTTTTTATGGTACGATAATAAGCAGTTTCTTGAAAGTGATTGCCTAAGATTTAAGTCTTCCAGCATTCTTATTCTCGCAACTAAAATTTCAACATTAGCGTGCGGCACCAAATATCCAGTGTAGCCATCCTCAATCATTTCCGGAATTCCCCCCACCTTTGAGGCGATAACAGGGATCCCACATGACATTGCTTCGATTATTGAGACCGGAAGCGCTTCAAAATTTGATATTAGCACAAAAACATCGGACATGAAATAGTATTTATATATGTCGTTTGTTTCACCAACAAAGAGTATCCTGTTAGCATTTTTACACGCAATAGCGTTTGCGGTTTCCTTAAATTTGTGCGAATCGGTTCCAGCGCCACAAAGAATTAGTTTGTATCTTTTGTCCAACTTTGCAAACGCTTTTAAAAGAGTGACATGATCTTTTGCGTCACATACCCGGGCAGGCATGATTATTGTAATATTACATAGATTCCTTAAAATTTCTTGGTTTGGCGCTTGTGGAACGCCATTATAGATCACACACGATTTTGATTGTGGGATTCGAAGTTCACCGATCGATTCAGACTCAACTGACTTTGACACATAAATATAACTAACCCCATCAAGAATTGAAAAAGCCTTTTCAGCGCATTTTACCAAAACTGACTTGTAGAAAGGTAAACCCCGCCAACCCCAACCATGTACAGTGTAAATACATGGCACGGACAAAAACACGCAAGCTAAACGGCCAACCAAACCTGCTTTTGCACTGTGGCAATGGACCACTCTGACTGGCAAACTTCGTAATACTTTAATCGTTCCTATCAATGCAACAAGATCTTTAAACGGATTGATCGCACTCCTCAACTGGGGAACTATTGCAACTTTTATCGCCATCCTTTTAATTCGTTCTGCCACAGGCCCGTCTTCTCCAAAAATACACATTATATTGTATTTTTTTGAGAAGCCATTTACTAACATTTCAACATGGCGCGGAGCACCGGCCTCATCAGCATTTGTTGAAATATATACTATTAGTTTCTTGCTAACCATTGAAGTCTGTTTGATTAATTTTTCACCACTTTTATTGTAGCAATATTTTTCATTTTTAGTTGGGTTTGATATAAACCGTTTTTAGATTTTTAAATTCCCTAACAATAGACGCGTAGCTATCTTTAGCAACGTATACATCATACCAACTATCCATCCAGGGTCCAATGTTTTGACGAGGGCCGAGAACTGGGTCTCCAAGATAGTTATGTATGCGGTGAGATTATATCTCGCATCTCCAAGAGAAACATTTCGATATTTTATTAAACACTGATCTAAATTGCAAACCCTCCAATTGGTCGTTAAAATTAATTTTACCCAAAGCGCATAATCTTCACCGAAAATGCTCATAGGGTAACCGCCGATTTTTTCCACTGCCGCACG
>VGGW01000268.1 GCA_016868395.1 Bacteroidota bacterium
GCGTAGTTGCTGCAACAGTTAGAGCGGGCATTTCAAAAACAAATAAGGCTACTGCGACAGCCACAACTAATCCAATAACCGCTGCGAGGTGAATACGAATATGAAAAACGGCAATAGACCCCAAAAGAACGATAATTGGTAGCGCTGCCAAAACTGTTGACAAAACGGCATTGTTTAGGGGATCATAATTTTGATACCAGATTTGTTCCATTGTAAAGATTTTAGTTTTTGTTTTTTGCCGACAAATTATAAATAAAATTGGATATAAAAATACCCGAATAATAACAACAGGATTGTACTCAGGTACTACTGAAAATTCTACTCAAATTATTTTTTAGGCAGCGTAATCTTCCATATTCTTCCACCTTTAGAATTGGCGGTTCCGTGCTCCAAAACATATATTTTATTGTCAATCAGGAGAGCATCTACCGGAGCATTAAAGTTATTGGCTATCGTGGTAGTTTTCATGTAATAATTGTCTGCAGCGGCATTATAAGACATATCTAAATGCATCAAATCTTTACCTGGTTTTCTCAATAAATTGGTGCCGGGTCGATCGGATCCACCCCCATATCGGAATACAAATCCATCGCCCATAAATTCCGTTGAAAGTGCATTCTTCACATCAAGGACTAAACCTAAGGGCACACTATGGGCATTAAATGTACTGACTGTTCTGCCGGTTATATCTCCGTCTACAATTTTACCGGTAGCTATGTCTCGGTATTCGTTAGCATCCGGACCCAAATTTTGTACACCGGGTGAAAACTTAACACCCTCCGGTATTTTTGGGAAATCCGGGTCATTCTTGAAATATTTTACAATCCAGGCATGTGATCCCGGACCGATAAATGGATCTTTCGCCGGATCCGGTTCCCATGGTGAAAATTGCTGCGGATTTTCAATTCCGGCCATTTGCCATGGAAAACCATAATGATGACCTTCTCTTATCCAAAACATTTCTTCTGATTGATCATAATCTCCTGAATTTACAACCCCAAATAGATTGCCTTTTCCATCAAATGTCATGTCATACGCATTTCTGATACCTTCTGCATATAGATAACCTTCCTTTTTCAATTGAGCCACATCAGTGCCCAACAATAAGTTTTCAGCCTTAACGGGTATTCTGAATACATTGGCAGTCAGAGCATTATCGCGGGCATTTGGGTAGGCACCTTTATTGTCCTGAACTTCTCCATGGTCAGTTCGTGCACCGGAATTAACATAGATATATCTTTTATCCGGACTAATCGCTAATGCATTCCAACCATGATCAAAGGTTGTGGCATTTGTACCATATTCCACCGTATTGAATACTTCAATTAGTTTTGATTTTGAACCTGAAAGCTCATATTTGACCATCCGGCCTTTGGTGCCCTTGCCCTCATTGACACTAATGTTGCCACATAAGTATAAGTTATTGCCTAAAAATGCAGCACCCTGAAGGCGGGTTATTCCATGATCTTCTGCACTGAAAATCTGATGCTCTCTGGCTTCAGGTGTATCAAAATCTGAGATTCTAAAAACATTGCCATCAGATGTTGAATACCAAAACTCCCTTGTTTTTGGATTTTGGAGTAATCAAGCCTATTTGATTATTGCTGAAGCGGCTGCAAGGGGATGGTCTGTCGGATCAACCGATCAGGCGGCGTATGATGATGCAGTTCGTGCTGCCATGGCACAATGGGCTTTATGGCCAAGTGTTGCTCCTCATTCAGGTGTTATCACCACGGCTCAGGTTAATGCTTACATAGCAGCAAACCTTTATCCTGCCACTGGTACATTAGCCCAGCAAATTGAGACCATCGCGACACAAAAGTGGGTTTCTTTATTGGGTGATGATTTTGAAGTTTATTCAGATTGGAGACGTACCAAATATCCTGTTTTCAATTATGCGAACTGGACTGTTGGTGGTAATAAGGTTCCTTATCCTGGTAACGTTACTGCTGGTAAAATGTGGAGGAGATTTTCACTTCCAGTAGCAGAGCGTAACGTGAATCCAGATAATTATTTTGATGCCATTAAGAGACAGAACTATTCTGAAGAACAAGTTGACCTCCTACAGGGAAGAATGTGGTGGGATGTTGGTCCGGGAACCGGTCAAAGTAACTAATAAGTTATACAGTTGATGACAATTTGAAAATAAATTCTCAAGTTGTATATTAGCTTTTAGATCAATAAAAGGAGATCGAGAGATCTCCATTTATTGTTTAAAAGGAATCAATCTTAAATACTAATACTATGAAACGTAGAGAATTAATTAAATACCTTTCTGTGGCTCCCGTAGCCGGTGCAGCTTTAGGAAGCGGTATTCCTCTGGAGTCAATGGCGGCTACTGCAGGAGCTACAGCAAAACGCGATGTGATTAAAGAACTTGGGTTAAGAGTGTTCATCAATGCTGCAGGTACCTATACAACTATGACGGCATCTTTGATGCATGATGAAGTTGTGGATACCATCGAATCAGCTTCCAAGCATTTCGTAATGCTGAATGAGGTTCAGGATAAGGTTGGAGCAAAAATAGCAGAGATGTGCCATGCTGAATCTGCCATGGTTACTGCAGGCTGCTGGTCTGCCTTAGTTCTTGGAACTGCGGGCGTTCTGACGAGAATGGACAGAAAAAAAGTGTCCTTATTGCCGGATGTTTCAACCTTTGAACGCAATGAGGTGATTGTTCAAAAATCCCATAATGTGGGTTATGTGCATGCGGTAACCAATACCGGAATTAAAGTGGTTGAGGTGGAAACAGCCGAACAAATGGAAAAAGCAATCACCGGGAAAACGGCAATGATGTGGTTTTTGAATTCCAGCGGACCAATGGGTTTGGTTAAGCATGAGGAGTTTGTAGCAATCGGCAAAAAACATAATATCCCTACCATG
>VGGW01000269.1 GCA_016868395.1 Bacteroidota bacterium
GTTCAGAGATTTCTGCCGGTAGTATTTATGTTCAATATTGTCCAATGGCAAATGAAGGAGAAGGTGCCTATTGGCTATCTTCAAAAGAAGAAATAATGAATCCTTACTATGGCGACGAAATGTTGCATTGCGGTGAGGTGAAAGAAACGATTGCTAAAAAATAGGTATGCTTTTTATTTACTATTTAATTTTTTAACAAAAATATTGCAAAACCTCTAATCAAATTTAGCTCAAAAGCGTACAGAATTATTAGTTTTGTGAACCAACTATTTAAATTTTATGTCAGAATCAGCTTCCTTAAAAATAGGAGAACACACATACGAACTGCCAATCATGACTGGTACTGAAGGTGAAAAGGCCATTGATATTGCCAAACTTCGTGACGCAAGTGGCTATATCACTCTAGATTCTGGATATAAGAATACAGGTGCAACTAAAAGCTCCATTACATTTTTGGATGGAGAAGAAGGTATATTAAAATATCGGGGATATGCTATTGAAGAATTAGCCGAGAAATCAACTTTTATTGAAGTTGCCTATCTTTTGATTTACGGTGAATTACCAAATCAAACTCAGCTTTATATTTTTCAATCCTCAATTTCAAGACACACACTGATTCATGAGGATATGAAAAAGTTTTTCGATGGATTCCCTTCGAAATCCCATCCGATGGGTCAACTTTCTTCATTGATATGCTCCCTTTCATCTTTTTACCCTGAATCCTTAAATTCCAAACAAACCCCTGAGGAGCAAAACTTAACTATAATCAAGCTTTTCGCTAAGATGACCACGGTAGTTTCATGGATTTATAAGAAATCCCTTGGACATCCTATCATTTATCCCCAAAACAGTTTGGATTATGTAAGTAATTTCTTGAACATGACTTTTGGTCAGCGTACCGAAGAGATTAAAATTGATCCTGTGATTGTTAGAGCAATGAATGTTTTATTCATTTTGCATGCCGATCATGAGCAAAACTGTTCGACCTCAACGGTTCGAATGGTAGGATCTTCCGACTGTAATTTATACGCTTCAATCTCTGCTGGTATCTCAGCGCTTTGGGGTCCACTGCATGGAGGTGCAAATCAGGCTGTGATTGAGATGCTTGAGCAAATTAAAAACGATGGAGGAGATACCGATAAATGGATTAATAAAGCTAAAGATAAAAACGATGGGTTCCGCCTGATGGGATTTGGTCATCGTGTTTATAAAAACTTTGATCCAAGAGCGAAGATAATTAAGAGGGCTTGTGATGAGATACTTGAAAAATTAGGCATTGATGACCCGGTTTTGGACATTGCCAAGAAGCTTGAAACAGCGGCCTTAAATGACCCTTATTTTGTAGATCGTAAGCTTTATCCTAATGTTGATTTCTACTCCGGAATCATTTACAGGGCCTTAGGGTTCCCAACGGATATGTTTACTGTTCTCTTTGCACTTGGACGACTTCCGGGCTGGATTGCGCAGTGGAAAGAGATGAGAGAAAATAAGGAGCCTATAGGAAGACCAAGACAGATTTATACAGGCCAGACTGTGCGAACTTATGTAGATTTAAAAGGTCGATAAAAAAAATATTTATTTCTTTAAAATTAAACTCCGGTGGATAAGATTCAATCGGAGTTTTTTTTATTCAATTTTAATTGATTGAATAATCTGAAATGGCATTTTTAAGAATTCAGGACATTCTGAATGCTTATTTATACATTTTAGCTACATTAATATTCCTGCAATGGTTGCAGATAAATAGGAGGCTAAAGTGCCACATATTAATGCTCTCATTCCAAGTTTAGCGAGGTCGGTTCTTCTTTCAGGTGATAATTCTCCTATTCCTCCCACCTGAATAGCTATGGAACTGAAATTAGCAAATCCACATAAGGCAAAACTGGTAATTAGAATCGTTTTTTGGTCAAGAGTTTCTTTAATTTTTGTGAGGTCTAAATAAGCCACAAATTCATTGATCACCATTTTGGTTCCCATTAAAGAACCTGCTATTTGAATATCCTTACCCGGAACTCCCATTGCATAGGCAAATACCGAAAACAGGGATCCAAGGATTTGATTTAAACTAAGGCTTTGTAAATTAATTCCAATAAATGAAAGAGTCAAGCCAATGCTGTGCAAACCATAACCTATTTTCCCAAGAACAAAATCGACCAAGGCAATAATCGCGATAAAACCAATCAGCATGGCCACAACATTTAAGCCAACTTTTAAACCATCGCTGGCCCCATGCGATATTGCATCAACAAGATTAGCATTAGTTTTCTTGATCTCTAATGAAACCTTACCTTTGGTTTCAGAAATTTCTGTTTCCGGCCATACAATTTTGGAAATCACCAGTGCTGCAGGGGCTGCCATCAGGCTTGCTGCAATGAGATACTCTGCTGGTACACCCAGTGCGATATAAACCGCCATTACACCACCAGCAATACAGGCCATGCTTCCGGTCATGGAGGCAAGCAATTCTGACATGGTCATACCTTTTAGATAAGGTTTTATCATAATCTGGGCCTCTACCTGCCCTACAAATGCACTCGCAACATTGGAGAGTGCTTCCGAACCGGAAACGCCCATCAATTTATACACAATCAATGCGATAAACTTGACGACACGCTGCATAATACCCAAATAATAGGCTAAACTGACTAAAACAGCAACAAATATGATTGTTGGAATTATATTGAAGAAAAAAATGAATTCATTACCATTTCCGAAAGCTTTACTCATGTATGCAGTATTGACCAATGGTCCAAAAACAAAGGCTGCGCCAGCCTGTGAAAAATTTAAAATTTTTGTTACTGCATCTCCAAGCCAGGCGAAAATACTTTTCCCTACAGGTATTTTGAGGATAAAAACTGCCAGACCGATTTGAATTGCTA
>VGGW01000270.1 GCA_016868395.1 Bacteroidota bacterium
CGGGCTCCACATAACCTTCAGGTGTACGTTTGTGCCAGTAGGAAGCGAGGATTGATCCTGAAATATTCATTAATGGTCCGAAAACTGCAGGTGCAAGTCCCATAGTAGCAATTTTTCCCAAATCATTGGCAATACCTGAAGCTAATCCTCCATTCTGCATACCTACTTCAAGAGCAACTGTGCGAGCATCCCGTTCTGGCATTTTGAAGATACGAGCAAAACCGTATCCAAGAGCGTAACCAAATACATTGTGGATCAGAACCACAAGGATCAAGGTAGAACCAATCTCTAATAAACTATCACGACCTGCAGCAGTTATCACAACGATGATTAATGCAATACCCGCCATAGATACAATTGGCATAGCATCATCTAACCATTTCATCTTACCTGATAGTAATTTATTAAAAATCAAGCCTGCACCAATAGGGATGATAATCATTTTAGCGATATCCCACATCATTCCTAACATATCAATCTCAATAAACTCACCGGCAAGTAACTTCATTAATAGCGGAGTTAATACCGGGGCAAGTAAAGTGGCAATAGAAGTGATCGTTAGAGATAAGGCAAGGTTCGCCTTAGCCAGGAAGCACATTACATTTGAAGCCAATCCACTTGGAGAACAACCAATTAGCACGATACCTGCAGCAATCTCAGGAGCAAAATTAGTAGAGGATGCCAATATAAACCCCATAGATGGCATAATTAAAAATTGTGCTGCAATACCAATTAAAACACCTTTTGGTTGCTTAAATACTGCCATAAAATCCTTTGCGCTCATCGAGGTACCCATACCAAACATGATAATCTGAATGAGTGGAGTAATGAGTCCGGTCAGCTTAAAATCACCAACAGTTTTAAAGTATTGAGGATAATATAAGGCCATGGTTACCGCTGCAAAAATCATGATGGTGTAGGAGAAGCCCTTCAAACTATCATACCCTTTAAAACCAACAGCGAGTAAAAAGAAAAATGTAATCAGTATTGGACCTGATCCGGCAAGATTACCGGTAAATACCATTCCTAATGAGATTAATAATAATAAAGCAGCTACACCCAGTGCAGCTGAATAAATGTTTAGTTGTTTCAATTTATTTTGGTTTTAGTTCAGTTACCAGGTTCTTTTACTCATGATCACATCCAGCTCAGCTTTAGTCATTTTGCCTTCTTCGGGATGTCTTTCCATCCATTTTAAGAAATCCAGCTTCATTTCTTCTGTCCAGGCATTATCCAACTGTCCACCGGTATATTTTCCGGATTTAATGACTTCAAAGGCATATTTATCTCTTCTCACCACAAATTCAGCAGTAGATATAACTTGTTCTGCCATGTGGGCAGGAACAAATAAAACTCCAATTTTAGTAGCAATTACCAAATCACCCGGCATTACAACGGCATTGCCAATACGAATCGGTGAATTTAAACCCATTAAAAGCATTTCTTCCATAAAACTTGGATGGAAATCTCTGACGAATGCATTGAATCCTTTAATCTCCTCCAATCCGGGAATATCTCTTGCAGCACCATTCAGAATCACACCATTACCGGAGTTGGCAAAAATTGAATTACCAAGAGTACTTCCAATAAGTGTTCCCCCATTAATTTTCCCGAATGCGTCGGCCACGTAAATGTCTCCTTTTTTCAAAACTGCAATCGGCCAGGTATTGGTATTGCCCACGCGCCCTTGTTGCGCGCCTCTTGCTTTAATGTTTTTCTCTAAATCAGGACGGTTAGGCATATACATCGCCGTTACTGCTCTGCCTGTCATGGTTTCGCCATTCAAAGTTTTCCAGCCATGTTCAAACTGATTAAGATAACCAGAAACTTTCAGTACCTGCCAAGCATCATCTAGTCCTATTTTCTTCGCCCTTTCAAGCAAATCATCAGAAACCTTTGGTCGGCCATCCGCAAAGCGTTCACCCTTCCATTCTGAAGTCAAAAAAATAAGCTCTTCCTTTGGAATTGTTTGTGCCGATAAATAGGCTTGAGAAAAAACAACAGCAAAAGCAATTGATAAACAAAAAATAGTCCGATAATATTGATAAAGCTAACTAGTTTAATTACCAAAAATAATTTTATCAAGCTCTCTTTTTCCCTGATTGTCGCAATTTCGTTTTACCTGCAGGTAGAGTAATTTTCCAGATACTACCACCTTTTCCATCATATTCGATAATGTATAGAGCGTTTCCAAGGAGAACCGCATCAGTTGGATTATTAAATCTATCTACAATTCGAGTTGTTTTGACAAAAAAATTGTCACTGGCTTTGTCATAAGACATATCAAGGTGAAGAAGGTCTCTACCTTGATCCGTAAACGGTTTCATTAAGCTTGATTTAGTTCCTATGGTATTTCTTAAAACAAAACCATCTCCCTTAAATTCATCAGAAAGCGCTTTTTGAGTGTCGAAAACGAGGCCTAAGGGGGAACTATGTGCCGTGAAGGTACTAATAGTTACTCCTGTATTATCTGCATCGAGTATTTTACCGGAGTGTCCACGGTATTCATTGGCATCAGGACCAAGATTTTGAACACCAGGACTGAATTTCAAACCTTCAGGTATTTTAGGAAATTCAGGATCATTACGGAAATATTTCATCAACATGCCATGCGAGCTTGCTGGAAGAAATGGATCTTTTTTAGGATCCGGTATAAAATCGGGATATTGTTGAGGATTCTCAACACCACCCATAATCCAGGGGAAACCATAATGACGTCCCTGTCTTACCCAAAACATATCTTCAGAATGATCATAATCAGAAGAATTAACGACTGCAAATAAATTGTTTCCCGGGTCAAAGGCCATATCGTAGGCA
>VGGW01000271.1 GCA_016868395.1 Bacteroidota bacterium
ATCCTGTAATTCATCCAGCATGCAATACCTTCTGGACGAATTTTTAATCGCTTCCAGTACCTCATCCTGCATCAAAGAGCCGGTCATCATGGTTAATGTGGCCCTCGCATTGATGAAGGTACGTACCCCCAATTCTTTGAATAAATCTCTTTTTGCAGCCGCTGCTGCTCCCTTTGGCAAAACCGAACCAATTGCACTTTCACCAGATAAAACTCCTCCGGCTAGTGGAAGAACTGTTAAACCTTTAATTAGGTCTCTACGTTTCATATAATTTAGAATTAATAGTAAAAAAATGTCTGATTCGATTTGTACGAATCAGACATTGATTATTTTTCAGAACCGTGTCCAAGATAGGTTCTAAGCTTTTCACTTTCGAACAGATCTGCCGACTCTTTTTCAGGCTGAATAATTGAAACAAGGATACCTACCAAAAATGCAGCAGTCATTGAAACGATTGTAGGATTTTTCAAGGGGAATATCGCTTCAGTATTTCCAAAAATATCCACCCAAACGGTCGGACTAATGACAATCAGAAGTAATGCCAGAGACGCACCGGTCACCATACACCAAACAGCGCCCTTGGTAGTAAAACCTTTCCAGATAATTGACATTAATAAGGCCGGAAAGTTTGCACTCGCAGCGATAGAGAAAGCTAATCCTACCATGAAAGCTACGTTTTGACCTTTAAACATTAAACCCAAAGCTACCGCAAGTACTCCTAAAAAAATGGTTGCACGCTTGGCAACATTAATCTCACCCTTTTCATCTGAGACACCATGCTTAACCACGTGGACATAAAGGTCATGAGAAATAGTTGAAGCCCCCGAAAGGGTGAGTCCAGCCACCACTGCCAAAATGGTAGCAAAAGCTACGGACGCGATAAAACCAAGAAATGCACTTCCACCGGTATTCTCAGCCAACAGTAATGCGGCCATATTACCGCCCTTATCTAGGCCAACAATAGCATCTTTACCCACTAAGGCTAGTGCTGCAAATCCGATGAAAAAAGTTAAAATATAAAAGTATCCGATAAAACCAGTAGCAACAAACACAGATTTTCTGGCTGCCTTATCATCAGGAACCGTATAAAAACGCATCAGGATATGCGGCAGACCTGCAGTACCGAGCATCAAAGCCAATCCAAGCGAAAGCGCGTCAAATGGATTGGTGATAAACCCTCCGGGAGCCAGCATATCTTCACCGTATTGTGATTTTACGGAGAGAAATAATTCGGCAGGACTAAAATTAAATTTAGCCAATGCCAGTAACACCAAAATACTGGCACCTGAAAGTAGCAGAACTGCTTTTATGATTTGCACCCAGGTAGTTGCCAACATGCCACCAAAAAGAACATAAGAAGTCATGACAATACCTACCACCACAACTGCTATTTCATAATCCAAGCCGAAAAGTGTTTTAATCAAACTTCCGGCTCCAACCATCTGAGCGATGAGGTAAAAAGCAATGGTCATTAGCGATCCTGCTGCTGCTGCAATCCGGATTGGTCTTTGTTTTAGGCGGAAAGCTACAACATCGGCAAAAGTATATTTTCCAAGATTACGAAGTGGTTCTGCCACCAAAAACATAATTAATGGCCAACCCACAAGGAAGCCAATCGAATAGATTAATCCATCGTAGCCCTTGGTTGCAACCATTCCTGCAATCCCAAGGAAGGATGCAGCACTCATGTAATCACCTGCCAGAGCAAGGCCATTCTGAAATCCGGAAATATTTCTGCCGGCCGCATAAAACTCAGAACCTGTATTTGTTTTTTTTGCCGCCCAATATGTGATATAGAGGGTTACAGCCACGAAAACGAAGAAAATAGCAATGGATACCGGATTAGCCGTACCTAAGGTAGAGGTGGAAACTTCCGGGTTAACTTGAAGGAATAGATTGAAAGACATATTTGATAGATGAGAAGAATTTAGATTATTTCCTTTTTAATTTCATTAACGGCCTTGTCATAATAATTGTTAGCCCAATAAACGTAAGCACCTGTAATTAACCATGAAAATAGAATAATTCCCAGTCCGACAACAATGGCTAAATTGATGGATTCACCAATAGGCATTTTAAGTGCTTCTTTATCATAAGCCACTAAAAGTAAAAATCCTACATAGATAAAAAGCATGATAAACGTGAAGGACAATGATATGTTCCATCTATTTTTAACAAGTTTCTTAAACGCTGAACTTTGAAGAATCTCATGGGTGTTTGTATTGCTCATAATATAAATTTTGGGTATATTTTAGAGTATTCAATCGAGAATTTTATTTAAGAATTAAAATTATAAAACCGTTAAACAGGCCTAAATTCATTGAAAAAGGCTTCAAAAAACGAATGTATAATTCTATGAAAAAAAAATGAATAAGCTGCCCTAAAGCAACTAATCTTTTTTAAGTCATAAAATCGTTAGGCTTTTGTTACAAATCAAAATTTTAGAAGTTTTTTAAATTTACAAAGCAGAGTACATAAATATCTAAATCTTTGGCTTAAATTGAAACGAATTAATGAATCTGCTTGAAATAACACCTCAAGGAGCATAACAGAATGCGTCCAGCGAATCCGATTGGCTTATTAGTTAAATATCCTGAGGTTTATAACCACTAAATCTATGAAAGGGAAGTCAACAAAGTAATAAACAATTAAAAAAAGCCTGCCAAATTAGATGCAAGCTTTGATATCATGGAGTTTTGACAAGAATGCATGCATGAGCTATGAAAAATAAACACGATCATCTAGAAGTTATAACAGGACTAAAAAAAATAATTTAGGTAATATTTCTCCTA
>VGGW01000272.1 GCA_016868395.1 Bacteroidota bacterium
AAGAAAAAGGAACATTGTTTGAGATGGAGAAGAAAACACGTAAAAAGAAATAATATCTATGCCAGATATCGTTAATGTAGAATATAAGCAGACCGGTCAGAGTAAAAAGACCAATCAGTATGGTATGCGCGAGATGCAGGAAAAAGCATTTGAAGCACGAGATGCACAATACCTCCTGCTTAAAGCACCACCAGCATCTGGCAAATCAAGAGCACTGATGTTTCTGGCATTAGACAAACTCAGTCATCAGGGTATTAAAAAAATTATTGTCGCAGTACCCGAACGTTCCATTGGCAGTTCGTTTGCCCAAACTGATCTTAAATCATATGGTTTCTTCGCCAACTGGGAGCCGAATGATAGTTACAACTTGTGTACCCCCGGCAGTGATGGGAGCAAAAGCAAAGTGCAGGCGTTTCATAATTTTATGAAAGACCCATCAGAACAAATTCTCATCTGCACCCATGCTACCCTGCGTTTTGCCTGTGAAGGAATGGAGGAATTGGCTTTTAATAACTGTCTTCTTGCCATAGATGAATTTCATCACGTATCTGCGGATGCTGATAACCGCCTGGGTGATATCATTCGTTCCATCATGCAGAAATCGAACGCGCATTTAATTGCCATGACTGGCTCCTATTTCAGGGGCGACAGTGCGCCTGTATTGCATCCGGAAGATGAAGCCAAGTTCACCAAAGTAACTTACAACTATTATCAGCAGCTGAACGGCTATGATTATTTAAAATCACTCGGTATCGGTTATCATTTCTATCAGGGCAAATACACTGATTCCATTATGGAGGTGCTGGACTTGAATAAGAAAACTATTCTGCATATCCCTAATGTTAATTCCGGAGAGTCAACCAAAGACAAACACAATGAGGTTGATTTTATTATTGACCAGATTGGCACCATAGAAAAGCAAGACCATGAAACCGGCGTATTGTATGTAAAGAAACACAGCGATGGGAAAATATTAAAAATTGCAGACCTCGTAGAAGATACTCCGCGATACAGAGATAAGATTGTCAACTACCTGCGCAGTATTAAAACCGAAGATGACATGGATTTAATCATTGCCCTGGGAATGGCAAAAGAAGGATTTGACTGGCCTTTTTGTGAACATGCACTTACGGTTGGATACAGAGGCTCGCTCACGGAAATTATACAGATTATTGGTCGTGCTACCAGAGACAGTCCGAATAAAGTCCATGCACAGTTTACCAATCTCATTGCTCAGCCCGATGCCCATGATGATGAAGTGAAGCTGTCGGTCAACAATATGCTGAAAGCCATTACTGCATCGCTGTTGATGGAACAGGTATTGGCACCCAACTGGAAGTTCAAAACAAAAATTTCTGATGATGATGAGGCGAAGCCCGGTGAATTGAAGATAAGAGGATTCAAAGAACCCAGTTCAAAGCGCGTAAAGGAAATACTGGAAACCGATTTGAATGATTTGAAAGCCACCATTCTTCAGGATGATACCATGCTCAAAGCAATGCCCGGGAATGTGGATCCGGAGGTTATCAATAAAGTGCTGATTCCAAAAATCATTAAAATAAAATACCCGGATTTGACACCTGATGAAGTGGAGGAAGTCCGTCAGAATGTAGTTGTAGATTCGGTCATCAAGAACGGAGAGGTTAAAGAAGTTGAAGATAAACGTTTCATCCGAATGGCAGGCAGATTTGTGAATATTGATGATATTCATATTGATCTTATTGACCGCATCAATCCTTTTCAAAAAGCCTTTGAAATACTCTCTAAATCAGTTACTACCAGAGTATTGAGAATAATTCAAGAAACAATAGAGGCTACACGTATCAAGATGGATTTTGAAGAAGCCAAGATATTATGGCCCAAGATTCAGGAGTTTGTACAAACCTTTAAGCGTGAGCCCAATATTGACTCCAATGATCCGTTGGAGAAAAGAATGGCGGAGTGCGTCATTTATCTCAAAGAAGAAAAAAGAAAAAAATTAGCACGCGAACAGAATGGAGGACAAGGATAAAATATTAGATGAGATATTCAGCAATGACCCCCTTGGTTTACTGGAAGTGAAGCTCAAATCTTCCAATGCCAGGACTGCTGATGAGCGCTTGTCTGCCTCCTTTGAGGAAATCAATTCTTTTTATGAGAAGAATAATCGTGCGCCGGAACCCAATACGGAAAATATCAGCGAATATCAGTTATATTCAAGATTAAAGGGAATCAGAGAGGATGAAAATAAATATTTGATGCTGGAACCGCAGGATAAATATGATTTGTTGAAAGTCGAGAAAAAAGAAATTAACTCCATAGATGATATTTTCGGTGATGATCTGTTGGGTATTTTTAGTGACGGAGAGGAGCACAGTCTGTTTGAATTCAAGCATACACCGAGGGAGCTGGCAAGAGCGGAGGCAGATTTTATTGCCAGAAGAAAACCCTGTAAGAATTTTAGGGATTATGAAGGATTGTTTAAAAATGTACAAGATGATCTGGCAACCGGAAAAAGAAAACTAATACCATTCAAAGAAACACAATTAAAGCCTGGTAATTTTTATATAAATAATGGCGTTCTACTTTATTTAGAGTCGATTGATTACCAAGGACGAATGTGGAAGCGCGGAGAAGCAGAAAATAATAGAATTAGAGAATTTAAAGATGGAAGAACAAATACCATATTTGAAAATGGTACAATGTCAAACATGTTATTCAGATCATTGGCTAAAACATTAATTTTAAATGGGAAATCTGTAACTGAAAACTCTAATATTGTTGGTGAAAATATCATTTCA
>VGGW01000273.1 GCA_016868395.1 Bacteroidota bacterium
GCTAAAGCCACTTGCAATTTTAAAATTTCACCACAGGCGAAATAATTATACCTGCTTTTTTAATCCACGTAAGCAATACAATCAATTTGCAAGAGAATCCCGTCTCTTCCCATTAAATCAGTCCCGCAACCTGTGTAGGAACGTACAGGTGGAGGATCGGGAAAATAACCACGGTAAGCCTCGTTAAGGGCTGCAATGTTTTTATTTGGCTCTGCAACGGTCATGTGAACTTTAAGCACATTGGCCATGGAAGATCCTGCACCTTCCAGGACTTCCTTCATGGTGTCTAAGGCACTGCGAATCTGTACCTGAATATCTCCGGGTTCTTTTCGTCTTTCTGCATACCAACCTCCAATTCCGGATAGGAAGAGAAGATGTCCTGAACGAATACATCCTGATAATACGGGGGTCGGTGCTGCCGGTTTTGCTCCCGCAGTTGCAGGCGCAGCAACAGTCGGATTGGTATTACCTCCACTATTACTCCTACGTATCACCTCTTTTTTGGGAGTCCATTGTCCTTTTTTATTTTTATTTTGAGCATTGGCTTCTGAGGGAATTGCCGCTGCCGCTCCAGCTAAAGGAAGAAGACTCAGAGTTTTTAGAACCTTTCTGCGATCCATACTATTATTTTGTTAGAATTTAAAATGAGTTTATTTAATCAACATAGGCGATGCAGCTTACCTGGCAAAGAATACCCTCTCTACCCATCTGACTCGTTTTTGATCCGCTGTAAGAACGTACAGGTGGATTTTCTGGGAAAAACTCAGCATAAGCCTCATTAAGCTTGGCCATGTTTTTGTTGGGCTCAGCAACCGTCATTTGTATCTTCAGCACATTCGCCATCGATGATCCTGCGCCTTCCAAAATTCCCTTCATCGTGGTCAGAACACTACGAATCTGCACCTGGATGTCCCCCGGTTCGGCTCTTTGATTGGCATACCATCCACCAATTCCACCAATAAATAATAAATGCCCTGAACGAAGGCAAGAGCCTGCAGGTGTTTTAATTAGTTCTTTTTTTGGAAGCCATTCTTCGGCGCTTCCTCCACCTGCCAAGGCTTGCTCTTTCGAAATAGTGGCAGTGGCAACGCCTGCCAGTGGAATGATGCTTAAGCCCTTGAGTATTTCTCTGCGTCTCATTGGTTTTATTTTGTGTTTTACCAGCACTAAATATAATAAAAATGAAAAGGAATAATTATCCTTTAGGAATTATTTTGACTCCGGAATCGCCATTCCAATCTCTTTGGATAACCTTAAAACCTCCCCCATGATCAATGATTCAATTGATTCTTTCCATTTGGCCGGTAGCCCGAAGGCCATTTGGGAGGTATGACCTTCATACCCACCCTCCCGGAGAATTTCGACGGTAGGGATATAGGCCATCACATCATTAGAATAGCCCATCACAAAAAGCTCAGGACCAAATATTTTCTTTAGATTGATGGCATAATCCACAACCGGCTCTCCACCAAGAGCAACAACCGACTGTTCGCCCAATTGCCATAATTGAACAGGATAGGGGTACTGACTCAACATGCGTTCACCCTTTTCATATTTTCGAATCATTCCAAGAGCCCAGTTCCTGATGTAGCCGCTTTCTTTACTGAGCATTTGATTTAACTCTTCTTTAAGGGCCGGGTTTTCAAATTCTAAGATTACTTCCGAATAGGTGGTCTTCAAACTTGGTTCGAGTTCTCTCATTTCACCTTCCAGTACGGACTCTACAGCCAATGCAAGTTCCATGCCGTATTGTTTAGCTAATGGTATAGTTCTTCGGGGTAATGCATTCTGATTTCCACCACAGCCCTGAAAAAATAAAGCCGTAGCACCGGGATACACTTTTTCTATCTGAATTTGGGCAAAACCGGCATAATCACCCGACCACTCATACCCACTCAGAACGGTATTATGACAGGCATATCCAAAGGCGATGGCTAATATTTCCCCCTTTTTATCACTTACTCTAAATACAGGCACGGCGTAATCGCTTGGTCCTTTCAGATCCGTTTGAGCATGGATTTTAGCCTCAATGTTATTTCGTCTGTTAACGGCAAATCGGCTGATCCCATTTTGGGAAGCAATGTCAACTGCAGTCATGGAAGATAAAGCCTCTTCAACCAAACCTTCAATTTGATCTTCAAATTTGAGGGTATATCTCTTAATTTCCTCTTTTTGTTCCTCATTCAGTGGATAGAGTTCATGTAATGCATCCTCTAATACCGGTCCGGAATGGGTATGTGAAGTATTGAAAATAATCTGACTCCGCGTAAGCTTAAATTTTTTTTCAAGGCGGTCTCTGATTCTATCTGAAATACTTTTGGGTATACCCGAGAGATCGGTGGTAATCAGCAAAGCCCTTTTTCCACCGGCATCTTCAAAAACCAAGGCCTTTGCCCAAAGATCGTGAATCTTTCCTTCTGAAGGACGGGTTCGGGCTGCAAATCCGGCCATCCACATCGATACTTCAGGAGTAATATTCACACGTGCAACTCCGGCCTTCCACCCCTCATTTGGTTGATTCGCAGCTGAGGCGAGTGGAAAATAAAATAAAAAGAAAAGAAAATTAACGAATCCTATTATTTTTTTCATAGTTAGATAAGACGTCATTTTGATTACCTTTTTCGAGGTATTGTTCAATCTTTATTGAAGTACTTGTTTGTATTTGATCAGATCAGCTTCTAACTCTTTATAAGGAATATCCTGTACTTTAAAGTTCTTATCAATGGCAATGGATGCGGCGATTGCAGAGGATTGTCCGA
>VGGW01000274.1 GCA_016868395.1 Bacteroidota bacterium
TCCCTTCAGCGCTTTGAATTGAAATAACCGGTAGCCCTGGATCTACAGGACCTGCAGGCTCCAAACGATCCGGATTACCCATACCCGGATTCACCTTTACCCGATCTTCTGTACCAAACGGATTCATTAATGGCTTTCCAGGCTTCATTTTCCAGCGACGATTAAACACCTGACTTGGCTCATTCCCAACAGCCCAACCAATGCGGGCAGGAACCAGATTATTATTGGCTCTTACCACTGCATCAGCTATCCGAACCCTCAGAAACTTCAGGTAATCTTGGTCCGGATCACTTTGGAATACAGAACAAGCCGTACCACCCGAATGGGTATGAGTTGCCGACATCATCATATTCTCCACAGGAATTCCGGTTAAGTCATGAGCTCTTTTTTTAGCTGCATCCAGCTCTTCCCTGTAAATCATGCAAAGATCTACCGTAAGCAATACCAACTTGGTTTTTCCATCATCTAAAACAATACATCTGGCATGGGTATCATCATGAATTTGTTTGATTAGCACATCCTTCATGTTCCCATTGATAGAGGTTCCTATTGCGGGACTGATAACACTGGTAGCAGCGCCGGCTCTGAAAACTTTAGAAGCTTGTGCAAATCCAACTTGGGTATCAATCAGAAGCTGACTTATTAACAGGATTGAGAGGTGCAAAAAAGCAAAGCCTGTCTCCAAGAATTTTAAACAAAAAGTTCTAAGAAGCCCAAAAGCCACAATAGGGTCACTTTCATGTCCCACGGACCTACTTAACTCCGCTTGTGGAGTATTAAAAATCTCTCTTTTATTCATAATTACTATTTTTTACCCTCTGTTCGATGTTGTCACCATACCACCACACTCCGGCAGGCCATCACATCGACAAGAGGGGCGATACGAAAGGCCATATTATTTCAACTCAGGTGGTAGGTTGCCATAAGCCCATGGAGCCTTAAAAGGTGGTGGAGGTGGAGGCAATGGCACCTTACCGGGCACCATTTGATTTGCCAGTTCAATACCCGCATTGGCAAATTGCCTTCCTGCAGAAACCTCCAGGTTACTGTAGGAAGTCAGACGGGTTTCATAGCCTCCCCCATTCGGGCCTAATGCCTCTTCAGTTGGCACATACCCTGTAATACCATTGGCCAACTCCACAACAAAAGTGAAAGGAAATTTACTTCCGGCTTTGATATCTAATTGATACTGAACAAAATACTCTGCAGGATTAGATACGAACACCATCGGACCAACCTGTATGGCCTGAACTTCGACTTCCACCAATGGCCTTGCTTTAATGATGGCATCCAAAATGAGAATTTCTTTTGCAAAGGTCCATTCAGTAGTACCCGACTTTTCAGGGCCTGCCTTCACTAGTTCCAATGATTTCTGTACTTTTTCAGGGGTAGGAATACGGCGTTTAACGGTCCAAACTCTCTGCCTTGAATCAAGCGGAATATCACTTCCTGCACCCCTTCGAATGAGCAATAAGGTTTTATAGGCCTCAGCCCCAACCCGGCCTCCAACAATATCCCACCATTCTTCAGCTCCAGGATTTTGAAATTTGGTTAAGTTATCAACTTGGGTGATATCCCCACAAGCACCCTGCATAAATACGACAGGTAAAGCAGCATTTCCGGTAGCGCCACGAATTGTCCTTTCCATTGATCCAATCCAACTGGCAGAAATACCACCCGGACTAGTTGTGGCATGACATGAGAAATTCACAACCGTACCCAATAAATTACCTTTTATGTCCCAAACACCCACAGTACCAACCTGTGGGTCTATCGGACCAGCATAATCAACAATATCAGGATTCCCTGCACCGGGATGGGAATAGCTTAATCCATTTTTCATGCGCAAACGACGGTTGTAAGAAACCTTATCTTCATGTCCGTTCCCAACTGCTAGTTTAGCATCCACACGATTCTCATTAGCCAGGACAACAGCATCAACAATCTGTTTCTTTAAAACCTGAGTATATCCCGGATCAGAAACGATTGAATGATTATTAACTAAATCCTTCACTAAAGGAGAGGCCCGGTCAAAATCTCCCGGCTCTCCCATACCGATCGGGCCGGAAGAATGAGAGTGAGATGCTCCAATCATGATGTCACCCGGCAAGATGCCGCAACGCTTTTGAATCTCGGCACGCACTTCCTGTACCAGATGACGGGTAATAAATAGCAGATCAATACCTACCAAAGCTACACGCTTTTGTCCATCATCAAATACAACAGCACGAACCTTACAAGGATCATGAAAGGACCTATGGTAAGCCTTCCCATAATTTCCAGGAGATTCCATTCCTATATCCGGTGTAATATCACGCTCGGCAAAACCGGCTTTAAAAACCGGTACTGGTTTGGCTGAAGCCATACTTAAAAATGCAATCAACAAGGCAGTGGTTAATGTGAACAGTTTTTTCATTGTTTTACCTGTTTAAAAAGTTTAAGGATTTCGGTTACAATTCTTCTCGAAGCTTCCTGTTCCACTTTATTGGTTCCAAGCCAGGTTTCATAGCCTCCGAGTTGATGTTGTTCAGGCGTTGGCAGGTATCCATAACTGCCGTTTGCCAATTCAATAGTAAAGGAATTTTTGAAAGGACTTCGCATCTTAATCTCTAGACCTATTTCTGTAAAAACCTCAAAAGGGATTGCAGCTACACCCAGCTCCCCAATACGAAAGGTCTGCATCAATACATTGACATTCTCAGGCCATAAATTCATCTGTAAAGTTCTTTCTGCATAAGTTTTTTC
>VGGW01000275.1 GCA_016868395.1 Bacteroidota bacterium
GTAGATTGTTTTGGCTTCTGTTCCATGTCATTATTGATTTAATTGTTAATGATGGAAACACTCTACTAATTTAGACTATATCTTGTCCACTTTATGCTGACGATTTACAGGTGCATATATGTTCGTATATCAGCATCTATCGAATCTTTTAGAAGCTCATAATAGTGATGTCAGAAAAATTGGAATAAGCGGTCACCTAAATGACGTCTCGGCCTATCTGTCATACTTAATTGCGAGTTATGACAGCCACAGAAGATTTCTCACCATCGAAGAATCATCATATGATACTACAGATTTCGATCCAGAGTCTGAGCCAGGCTAATTTATTTGATAAGATCATTTGGTACATAAATTTCAAATGTGATTATCAATATTCTATAACGAGCCGATCATATTCATTGTCAGATCATGTCTTTTTCTATATGAAATCAGTTGTATGATTTTCTATATTTTATAAATTAAGCGACATCTCCCTTTTTGTAATTAAGGGAGCTAATAAATCGCTAATTCTCAACACATTTTCATTTTTTTCATTGCCAGTAGTGCCAAAAGGCGTAGCATAGCCTCAAAAAAGGTGATATGACTACAAAACTAAAATCTGCTGAACATTTAGAAGAGCAGGAACTCAACAAGCTATTAAAATACCTCTACCAGAATCAATTATGGACGTATTATTTGCTTGTAAGACTTGGGGTGTCTACTGCACTCAGGTATTCTGACCTGTCAAGAATAACGTGGGAAATGGTCTTAAATCGGGATACGCTACTACTTAGAGAAAAGAAGACAGGTAAGGTTAGGGAAATACCAATACAAAAGGAGTTGACTGAAGTTCTTCAAAAGGTTTATCTGAAAATGGGAAATCCAAACCTGAATCAATGTATCATTCCTTTACATATTAGAACCATTAACAAACAAATTAAACTCCACGCAGCAAAGGCAGGTATTCGAAACAAACGAATTTCTACGCACTCGTGGAGGAAGACATTTGGGCGAGAAGTCTGGAGGCGAAATGGACAGTCCGAGTCTTGTCTCGTGAAATTATCCTCTCTTTTCAATCATTCATCGATTTCAATAACCAGAATTTATCTATCGATTACAAAGGAGGAAGTAGATAATCTATACCAATTGCAGGATTTGTTCGTTTATTAATGTCGAATTCATACCAGCATATTTTCTCAAAATTCCAAAAATATTAAGTGGATACTCACCAGGTAGTTGGAAAATAAACTAACCCCGTAAGACTCACGGGGATAGTTACATATCAATAAGCCGAGGTCCACAACCAGGTCCAATTCCAATTATAATTTAACGACTCGGATATTTCTATCAATACTTCCGTTTACAGAATGAACTCTGAAAATATAAACCCCTTGAGATAGAGTACCTAGATCAATTGATTGACCATTTAAAACGTTCTTGAATGATTTTATAATCTTTCCACTTCCACTTGAAATAATTTCAATATTGAATTTTGAGTATGTTCTAATCTTGAAATTAATATTGATATTACTTGAAAATGGATTTGGAGAGAAGCTTATATATTCATCATCAGAAATATTGATAACACTGGTTGTTATGTAATAGTAGTTAGCACTCATAGCACTTGTACAACCATCAACTGTTGCCCGTACAGTATAGTAACCGCTTAGAGCAGGTCTGAACTTCTGCTCAGATGCACCAGGAATTGCTGAACCGTCACTGCTGTACCACTGATTTCCTGAGGTATAGTTTGACACCAACTCTGCTTGGTTTCGTGTAATAATGGGGATTGAAGGAGATTTATTCACAGTTACTTTCAATGAATCAGATTGACTCATACACATATTTGTTCTCATTGCAGTAACCTTGTAATACCCACTATCAGAAACAGTTAAGAATTGACCAGTTCCAACTTTGGTGCCATTTTTATACCAGACATTGCTCGCATTTACGGATGATGTAAGTAAAATACTAGACCCTTGACAGATATTTGGCAAGCCATTGGGTATTATAGTTGGAATTTCAGTCGAAGCTTTGACTCTTATATCAATAGCAGTTGAACTACTATTACATCCTTCTTTTGAAGATACTTTTACATAATATAATCCTGCATTATAAACAGTATAGTTCTTAGCTGATGCACCGTCTATTGCTACACCATTGGAGAACCATTGTATGCCATAGTAATCTTGGATTGTCAATTTCACTGAATCGCCACTACATATTTCTTTTGTACTATATGTTATGGTAGGAATTGAAGGTTTAGAATTAACAGTCACTTTAATTGTATCAGAATTGGCAAAACAACCATTGCTTAAAGTAACTTTTGCAAAATAACTTCCAGTACTATCAACTGTAAGACCCTGAAGTGTCCCTTTTACAGCGCTTTGGCCAACTCTGTACCAAGAGTTGTTGATACTAGAGGATGAATTCAATTGAACAGATTCACCCTCACAGAAAGTGGTTTTCGAGCTAGCAACGGCTGTGGGTTTGGTTGGAGATTCATTTACTTTAACAGTAACTTCATCCGAATATATTTTACACCCATTATCATTCTTTGCAATTCGCTTATATACACCGGCTTTATTTGCGAGAAGTTTAGCGTCTGTGTTGGTAGTTTCTTGGCCATCAACCACCCATGAAGAATTTAAAATTGCTGATGTTGTGAGCTCTACATTTTCACCATTACAGATAGTAATAGTTCCAGATTTATTGAGAGTTGGTTTAGCCGGACATTCCAATGGCTTGGATCCTGTTCTT
>VGGW01000276.1 GCA_016868395.1 Bacteroidota bacterium
AGCAGGATCAACTTCATAATTAGCCATGATTAAATTCTCCCATCGAGCCGATAAAAAATTATTGTTCATCTTTTTGAATTGGTGTTTAATTAGATAATTGATTATTTAGGCAAGCTTAATTGGGGATTTAAATTTACCTAAAGTTCTTGTATTATTCAATTTCTTCTATAAAAGAAATTGAATAATCAGATAATCCTCAATTTTCAATGAATTACAGCCTTTCGGGATTCATAAGTTAACCTCAGTTCGATTTTAGAAATTATCCTTTTGATGAATCTCCTATTGCTTCGGACACCTATCATTGGATTTTGGAAAGCAATACCTGTCTGTTAACGCTTGGTGCAGTCCTTTCCTCCGGAGTATTTCCGGCAGGAAATACTACTTGATTTCAGATGATTCCTAGCCGGAAGATACCTCCTTCGGCAAGGTTTGGTTTACCCGCTGCTGTTTTTCAGTTGCCGGTGTTTGTTAAAATGGCAGTTGATACTCCACCGATTAATGCTCATTCGGGCCATTTTTGCGGATTTTTTCCGGAGAGATGTATTTCTCGAATTTATTATGAATACCGATGATCAAAAGTCCAAAAACAATTGCACTAACAATCAAGACATTACTCAAAAAGCCACTTGTTGAAAATGAAATTCGTATTAGAATAGTCGAGATGATGAAGCCCGAGTTTCTTATTACCCTGTGAAATTGGTCGGTTATGAAAAATGAAAACAGCAAAATCAGCACATCTGCGAAAATCAGAATGGTAAAAAACTGTTCAAAAAAGATATTATTGATGTTGTTAAACGAGTTATAATTGTTTTTTTCCGAATGGATCACAGATAACAACCAGGAAGTAAACGAATAGACCGTAAGCGCAATAAAAATCGGAACAAGAAAGGTCGCTATGATTTTTTTTATATGGATGAATTTGGATAGGGAGGCGGAATCCTGAACTTCCTTAGGATTTTGCCCTTTATTACTTTGTTTGTAGAAAAGGTAGATGAGGAAAAACATCAGGACCGCCGTGACTAAATCATACGTGAATTGCAGGTCGTATTTCACGTTAAACCAATCATCTGTGAGATTTAAATTGGAAAGATCTTTAAAAAGTCTTCTAATCACAATCAATGTAATGACCTCGTACTGTTTGCCAATGTAGGTGGCAAAAGATTGGGGGAGATAGTAAATTAACAGATAGACCTCATAAAGTAATATGAAAGAAAAAGGAGTATAAATTGCTGCAATTGGATTGCCGAGTAATTCAGAGGATGAAGAAAGGGTGATGAACTTAAAATCTACTAAATAAATCACCATCAGGTGAAGGAGGAAACTTGCAATCGCAATGGCCAAAATAGCCTTTTCACTTCTCTCCTTTACCCTTTTGGAAAGAATGGTTTGATAAAGTACCTCCGCAAATTTGGATATGGACATAGCTTTTCTATTTCTAAGGTTTAAAAGCAAGAAATTGATCATTCGATCTCCTGTTACCGGCATCTCCCCAAGGATAATGGCATAATAACCGTCGCGAGGCTAAACTCCACACCTGGTCATCACCTTAGGAATTGAAATTTTCCATACTTTTTCAAGGCGGTAATTGGAGAAATCAGGAATACCATCATCAATGAAGGGCACTCGCGATGAATTGCTGCCGAAAAATTAGTGAAAACGTTCAAAATAAGCTTCTTAAATATACAAAACTAATTTCTAAATTAACTATTCCGGGCATTATTTAATTTTAGGCAAGCCTCAGAATGAATCAAGCTTCCGGGAGCACTTGCTCAAAAAAGAAATCCAATGACCTTGAATTGGCAAGGTCATTGGATTATATTGTCAGATAATTTAGAGGATTTCGAGCAAGATTAGAGTCTGGCACCTATACTAATAAAGCCAGTTCGGCCATTTGCGGGTAACAATCCCGGACCGGGATATCCTCCAGCTCTTCGGGTTACGTACCTGGCATCATTCAGATTATTTACACCCGCCCTGAGATTATATTTACCTCCAAACAAATAGGTCAATGAAGCATCCATAACCGTATATCCATCAATCTTACCAATGGTAGCAGTGGCGTTCGGACTCACCGTATTCGCAGCATCGGTAAATACTTCAGCAACTTGATTGAATTGAAAAGTTGTCGAGAAATTGCCAATGTTATAAGTGGCTCCATATCTTCCGATGTGTTGGGGAGCATTTTCAACACGCTTCCCCTCAATAGACTTCAGCGGGTCGTTGGCAATAGCCGGGTTATTCCATTGGGTATATCTGGCATCAACGTAGGCATATGATGCAAACAGGTTGATGTACCCGATTTTAGAATGGTTTGTAAAAAAGCGTACCGGCTCAATCTCAAAAAAGCTTTCCATTCCTTTACTTACCGAAGTTCCGATATTGGTTCTGAAGGGCAGATTATTCTGAGAAATTGTTCCAATTCGATGATCATAATTCAAATAAAATGCGCTAATATCAAAGCTTAAGTAGTTTTTAATCTGACCTCTGTACCCAAAATCGGCATTGAATCCTTTCGCATCCTTTAGGTTTGGATCGATTACCTCAATCGTTGCCGAGGGTGTAATTTCCGAAAAAGTTATCGGACGATACGATTCGCTGATGTTTGCATATAGATTGCTTGTTGCTGTAGTTTTAAATTCAGTTCCAATTCCTAACAACAAAATACTTCTGTTCTGGTCATTCCCTCGCAGTGAGCCGCTGGTTGAGGTATTGATATATCCTTCAGCACG
>VGGW01000277.1 GCA_016868395.1 Bacteroidota bacterium
TAAGAAAGTCATTTTTAATCATCCAGAATTCACCAATTACTCAAAACAGACCACTGATATCTTCAATAAATGGAAAGCAAATAACACCTCATTCTGTAGTTCAATTGATGCCAGCACAAAGCCTAAAGAGTTCATCCATAAGTTGAGCGAGGATTTGCTTAAGTCTTTTGGTGGGCTAAAGCTGATCGATAAATATGATATCTACCAGCATTTAATGGCTTATTGGCTTGAAACCATGCAAGATGATGTTTACCAAATTACTGGTGATGGTTGGGCAATTGGCAATGAGGTTGAATATGAAAAGAAAGAGTTCGAGGGAAAGTTAATTCCAAAATCAATTCTCATTAACCGATACTTCAGTGGATCAAAAGAAAAAATAGATATACTAGAAGCAGAACGCGACACTTGTACAGCTGAATTAGAATCATTAGAAGAAGAACATTCAGGCGATGATGGTTATTTCGCATCATTTGATAAGGTTAACAAAGGGACGGTTGCCAAACGTATAAAAGAAATCAAATCAGATAAAGATGCTAAAGAAGAACTGGAGATTCTTAACCAATACTTGAAATTTAGTGAACAGCTAGCTGATGCCAATAAAAAGATTAAAGAATTCACTGCAGATTTAGAAAAGCAGGTGTTGACTAAATATAAATCATTAACCGAAGATGAGATAAAAATCTTGGTTATTGAAGATAAGTGGATGAACACCATTGAAAATAGCGTTCTGAACGAAATGCAGCGCATTAGCCAGCGTTTAACGGCTCGTGTGAAGGAATTAGCAGATCGCTATGAATTAACGCTTCCAAGTGTCTTAAATGAGGTTAAATCTCTTGAAGAAAAAGTAAATGCTCACCTTTCTAAAATGGGTTACTCATGGAATTAAAGAAAGGTTATAAACAAACAGAGGTTGGGGTGATTCCTGAAGATTGGGATGTTATAGAGCTTCATCAAATTGCTAAGTTTATCAATGGTAAGGCACATGAAATGTTTATCGATGAATCAGGTGACTACAAAGTAGTAAATTCAAAGTTTGTTTCTAGTGAAGGAACTGTCTTTAAATTTTCATCTTCGTCCCTCTGCCCTCTGAATATTGGTGATATTACTATGGTAATGAGTGATATACCGAATGGAAAAGCTTTAGCAAAGTGTTTTTTAATTGATAAGAATAACACATATACACTAAATCAGAGAATTTGTGCTTTAACACCTTTCAAAGATTCTTCAAACTATCTATTCAAAACACTAAATCGTAATAAGTATTTTTTAGCATTTGATAGTGGAACTGGTCAAACAAACCTGAGAAGGCAGGAAGTACTTTCTTGCCCAGTTATTTTACCACCAAAATCTGAACAAACTGCTATCGCCAATGCCCTTTCAGATGCGGACGCATATATCACCAGCTTAGAAAAACTCATTGAAAAGAAACGTCAGATTAAGCAAGGTGCAATGCAAGAGTTGTTGAAGCCGAAAGATGGGTGGACAGAAAAAAGCCTTGGTGACATAGCGGAAATTACAATGGGTCAATCCCCATTATCTGAATACTATAATTATAATGGGGTTGGTTTACCTCTTATTCAAGGAAACGCAGACATTAAAAATAGAAAAACCACAATTAGAACCTATACTTCGCATGTAACTAAAAAAGCAAGTGCAGGGGATATAATTATGTCTGTGAGAGCCCCAGTTGGTGAAATATCTAAAGCAACATTTAATTGTTGTATTGGACGAGGTGTTTGCTCAATTAGGTATGAAAATGATTTCTTATATCATTACTTAGTTTATTCAGAAAATAAATGGGGGACATATTCATCTGGTTCTACTTTTGAAAGTGTTAATTCTTCCCAAGTACTTGGTTATAAATTATATATTCCTAATATAATTGAACAAATAAGAATCGCAGAAATATTAACTTCTTTGGATATAGAATTAACTAATCTTGAAGAAATGCTAATAAAAGCAAAATTACTCAAGCAAGGTATAATGCAACAACTTTTAACGGGTAAAATCAGGTTAATTTAATGTCAATAATCGACCTAAATATCATAGATGATTTAATTGTTACAAGAGAACAGGGTGGCATGCGTGAGTTTTCAAAAACTGGGGTTTATCCGGATTATGTTGTTTTTTATTCTGGTAAATTAAAAAAACGTTGGAAGCAGAAAGTTATTAAAGAAAATCAAAAAGGTCAGGTTAAATCCGAGGGCATTGTGTTTTTTAATTATGAGTTATCAGATAATGGATGTAGGGTTCTGTTTGTTGGGGAAAACACTCCAAATTCTGAATGGATTAATCTTGACCTCATAACCATAATGTTTGATTAAAAATAATACTATGAGAAAATACTACCGCATCATGCTTGGTGCCAAAAGCTCATTCGCTGAAGAATGCTTCAAGGGCAACTTTATTGGTGCAGACTTTGATATCAACCAAGATCTAACCCACCATTTACCAGATAATTGGAGAGATTTCAATCATAAATTCATTCCAATTTGGCTAAAACCTCGTCCTGAAAAAAGTAAGGTATCAGCTGGACTAGCCTGTGGTGCATTATGGACGATTTCAAAGGGTATTAAGATCGGTGATATTGTTATTTGTCCAAATGGTGCCGGTGGCTATTACGTTGGAGAGATCTCTTCCAATTACTTCTATCAACCCGGAACCAATCTACCCCATAAAAGATCAGTTAAATGGTATGAA
>VGGW01000278.1 GCA_016868395.1 Bacteroidota bacterium
TGAGATGGTAAGAAAGACCGGCGGAATTGCCGAAGGTGCCTTATGTTATACCGGAGATATTTTAGATCCTAAGCGAACCAAGTACGATCTTAATTATTATTTGCGTCTAGCTAAGGAACTTGAGAATGCCGGCTCGCATATCCTATGTATTAAAGACATGTCCGGCTTACTTAAACCCTATGCAGCTAAAATATTAATTGAAGCTCTGAAGGATACGGTAAATATCCCAATTCATCTTCATACACATGATACCTCTTCCCTACAGTCAGCTACTTATATGCAGGCCATTGATGCAGGTGTGGATGTTGTGGATTGTGCTTTAGGGGCATTATCAGGGATGACTTCTCAGCCTAATTTTAACGCCATTGTTGAAATGATGCGTTTTCATGAACGTGAAAATCCTTACCATATTAAATCCCTGAATCAGTTCAGCACCTATTGGGAAAGTGTACGCGAATATTATCATCCTTTTGAATCGGGAATGAAATCCAGTTCTGCCGAAGTATATCAGCATGAAATACCCGGAGGGCAGTATTCTAATCTCAAACCTCAAGCGATTGCTTTAGGTTTGGGCGATCAATTTGAGGAGATCAAGCAACGATATGCCGATGTGAATGAGATGTTTGGTGATATTGTAAAAGTTACGCCAAGTTCAAAAGTAGTCGGTGACCTTGCCCAATATATGGTTGCTAACAATATAAGCAAGGAAGATATTTTTACCAAGGGGGATCAGCTATCCTTTCCGGAATCTGTGGTGTCATTTTTTATGGGTGAGCTCGGACAGCCGGAAGGTGGATTTCCGGTCGACTTGCAGCGGATTATTTTAAAGGGCAAGTCACCATTGTCTGAAAGGGCTGGGAAGCATATCTCTGCAATCGATCTTGACCAGGATTTTAGGGATTTTAAAAAGAAATTTGGACTCGATTTGCCCTATACTACCTATTTATCGTATAAGTTTTATCCTAAAGTAACCGAGGATTATCTGGTCATGTTCAGGAAGTATGGAGATGTTCACGTTGTTCCAACCAAATATTTTCTTTACGGAATGAAACCTGGAGAAGAAACAACGATTCAAATTGCTCCGGGTAAAACCTTGCTTGTGAGACTTCAATCAATTGGTCCGGCGGATGATAAGGGAATGCGAACAGCTTTCTTTAAGTTGAATGGGCAGACCAGGAATATAGAAGTCCAGGATAAGTCAATCAAGGTAATCCGCCAGGAAAACAGAAAGGCAGATAAAGAGAATAGCAATCATATTGCTTCACCTTTACAGGGCATGTTATCCAAGGTCTTTGTTAAAAAGGGTGATCAGGTGAGGAAAAATCAACCTTTATTTATGGTTGAAGCTATGAAAATGGAAACAAATATTGCCGCAAATAATGATGGAATCATTGGAAATATTGTTTTAAATCCTGGCACCTTGGTTAATACTGATGATTTGGTGATGGAGATTGAATCCAGGTAAATATGAAATTTGATAACCCCTGAATCGGGATGACCTCATGGGATCCTCATAAAGGTCGACACTTTTTAATTGGCAGAAAATTCCTGATAACAAAGAACAGGCAACCCCTTAGCCCATTTTTTTCCCTACTATTTGGTGCAGGCATTCAAAAACCAGTTTCCCCATGGTATCACAATTTTTAAAAGCCGGGTTTTTATGGTAAGAAGCAAGCTCTTTCCCAAGCTGGATGACTTTTTCTTCAGGTGCAATATGATCCGCATTCATTACCTTAAAAAGGTCTTGTAGACGATAATACCCTGAACGGAATCGATTAGAAATAAGACTTCTTTCCTCTTCCTGATATTGCCTCATCGTTGTGAGGTCCATGTGTTGCATTCCAAGCTGAACAAGAGCCAGATTTTCTTTGAAGTAATGTGGGAGATACATTTTTAATCTTCCTTCATAAGATTGTTGATCAAAATCAATTGCCCTGAAACGATATTGATTTCCTTCAATATCAGGAGTGATGTCTACGACGAAGTTATAAGATCGCATATCTCCCAGTAAGCGCACAAAACAGCGCTCGTTGAATTTAACAAACTCCTTACAAATACGAATCTGGTTAAACTTTGAGGTATTTAAACTTCGCTTTATAAACTCATCACCCGGTAGTCCGGGTATATGTTCTTCGATGAGGGTATTTCCATCAGTCATGTATATGATCCGGTTTGGAGACAAGATATGTTCTAATTCAAGGCCATAGACCCGGGAGGCATCCCCAACCTTGATGTAAAAGTGATCATAATTGTCGTTGAGGCGATTGATAATTCGTACTCTGAAAGGTCGGGTATTAGCAAAAGTGCAATAATCAATACGGGCAACAGAAAGGTGCTCCATTACCTCGGTATCACCATCAGTATTCATTAAGGCATAGATACAAGTAAGGTTAGGGAACAATTCCTTCATCTCACTTTCATCGTAATACACGGTATACCAAAGGGTATCACGGCCTTCCTTGTCAAGAAGAGGAGTCTTCAGATTAAAGCGAAGTAAATCCGAGTATTGTACGGGAAGCTTTACTTCACGGTCATATTTAATCAGATAGTCACGAAGCCCCGTCCTGATCGGGTAAAGCATTTTTTTCTTTGAAGGAACAATACCTCTCGGCTCCTTTTGTTGCGAATGCATACCTTATTAGTTGATAATTGATAATTGAGAGTTGCTAATAATCGACTGGCGATTATATTATTTTATT
>VGGW01000279.1 GCA_016868395.1 Bacteroidota bacterium
AATGTAATCTTGAAGCAGAAATTTTCGAAACACTTATAGCTGAAAAACAAATTTCCTTATTTGAACATGATGGTTTTTGGCAGAATGTAGATACTGAACGTGATGTAGAATTTCTCCAATCTTCTTTCGAAATCAATAAACGCCCATGGTTGGGTATTAACTAATAAGCTATTATGATTAAAAAAGCTGTTATCGTTGTTGGTCCTGCGGTGGAAGACACCGAATTTGCCTATCCGTTTTACCGTTTACAAGAAGAAGGATTTTCTGTTGATACTGCTTCAAGCGGGGCTATAGATATTGTTGCAAAACACGGTTTGCCGATTAAGGTAAATGCCGATATAATAAAATTAAATTCAAAAGATTACGATCTCCTTATTGTTCCTGGAGGACTTGAGAGTCCTGATCGACTTCGCCAAATTCCCGAAATGCTGCAGTTTATCCGTGACATGCATGACTCAGGTAAAGTGATATCTTCTGTATGTCATGGCCCATGGGTTCTAATTTCAGCTGGAATCGTAAAAGGAAAAAAAATGACTTGCTATGTTGGTTGTAAAGACGATTTAATAAATGCAGGAGCAAATTACAAAAATGTCAGTGTGATATCTGATGGGAATATAGTAACTGCACCACACTTCAGGGACAACGCAGCATGGCTTAAAGAGACACTAAAAGTTTATTATTCTATCAACAAATAAAGAGTGATCTATAAAGTTTATCCTTCACTTAATGATTTTGAAAATCTATCTAGACTTAAGGTAGAATCTTCTGACTTTGCAAACAATTTCGATTATAGAAATATTGTGGTTAATAAACCATGGGGTTATGAATACCTTTGGTTTCAAAACGAAGCTGTGGCTATTTGGTTTCTACGTTTAACACCTGGCCAATCCACTTCTTTACACTGCCACACAAAAAAGAGAACATCTTTAATTGTACTTGATGGAGCAGTTCAGTGTTCAACAATTGATGACAAGTATCAATTGAATACTTTAGAAGCAGTAGTTCTTGAGCCCTGTGTTTTTCATTCTAGCATGGCTGTGGCCGAAGAGGGTGCATTTATAATGGAAATCGAAACACCTCCGATGAAAGGTGATTTGGTGCGAATGCATGATGCATATGGACGACAAGGAACTGGTTATGAAAATACCAATGAATATTCAAATGATTTTTCAATGTATGAGTATCATCCTTTTGAGCAAAAAGACTATAAAAGTTGGAAGTTCAAGAATTTAGAAATTAGTCTTACTGAAAAACAACCGGAAGAAACTATGGATACAGTAATGATTGTACCTATTAATAATACTATTAAAATGAGGTCAAAAAAAGTGATTGATGTTGGTGAAGCAATTACAATGAATAACGACATCTTTCAAAATGAAGAAATTATCACACCAAATTATAGTTTCCTAGTTTTTAAAAGTCTTAAATAATTACCTTAATTTATGAAAGTATCCGATTATATCACTCAACTATTTGTTGAATATAATATTAAACACGTTTTCTCTATATCTGGAGCTGGCAATGTTCATCTTTTGAATTCTATTTTGGAAAACCCTGAGCTTATTTCAATTCATCCACATCAAGAACAAAGTGGTGTAATAGCCTCTATTGCTTATAAACGTGTTTCTGGTAGGTTGGGAGTAATGATTACCACATCCGGTGGTGCTGCTACCAATGCAATTACTGGTGCATTGGATGCATGGGCAGATTCTATTCCGGTATTAATTATTTCGGGTCAGGAAAAATCAGAATTTGTGAAACTTCATCAAAACCTCAGAATGTGGGGTGTACAAGGTTTTGATATTGCTAAAACTGTGAGCAATATAACTAAATATGCAGTTCTGATTACTGATCCCAAGCGTGTAAAATATGAATTCCAAAAAGCGATCTATTTGGCAGAATCTGGACGCCCTGGTCCAGTCTGGATCGATATTCCTACAGATGTTCAGGCCACTCAAATCGATCCAAATGAATTAGAAAGTTATGTACCCGAGATGGAAAATACCAAACCTGAATTCGAGGGATTAATAAAGCAGATTGAAGATATGCTGAAAATAGCCCAACGTCCAGTTTTTATTTTTGGTAATGGAGTGAGATTAAGCGGTTCAGAACATTTGTTACCCTTATTGGTTGACAAATTCAAAATACCATTTATGTTAGCATGGAATGGCATAGACATGATGCCTTCCGATCATCCTTTAAATTATGGACGAGAAGGTACTTACGGGCAGCGCTGTGCCAATTTTGTAGTGCAAAATGCCGACCTCATAATTACAGTGGGAACACGTATGGCCATCCCACAAATTGGATATGATTATAAAGAATTTGGACGTGATGCAAAAAAAGTAGTCGTAGATATTGATCGAACAGAACTTGATAAATTTGCAAATAATCCTTCATTTTTACTCATTGAATCAAATGCTTCCAACTTTCTTAAAGAAATGATTAAGAACATAGATATACCTGGAACTGATATTAGTAAATGGGTAATGGCATGTAATATTTGGAAAAATAAATACCCCTTTGTAGAACCAAACGGTATGCATAAGGAACAAGAAGGGAAACTCAATTCATATTCCTTTGTATGGGAATTAAATAAGCATTTTGCTCAGGATGAGATTGTCGTATGTGATATGGGAACAGCGCTCACCTGTACTCACCAATCCATTATGCTCAATG
>VGGW01000280.1 GCA_016868395.1 Bacteroidota bacterium
TGCTTCAGTACATGTTTTTTCTCAGCAGAAAAAAAAGAATATCATTGTATTTCTGGTTGATGATATGGGATGGCAGGATACTTCGGTTCCTTTCTGGCACAAACCTACTTCTTTAAATGCGACCTATCATACTCCAAATATGGAACGACTGGCTAAAAGGGGGATGAAATTCAGTAATGCCTATGCCAATTCGGTGTGTACGCCAACACGGGTAAGTTTGGTAACAGGAATGAATGTAGTGTGGCATGGAATTACGAACTGGACCAATGTCAAAAAGGATACACCTACAGATTATCCTGATAGTATTTTGATTCCTCCTGTTTGGAATCACAACGGACTTGCGATTAGCACCGGAATAAAAAATAGTGTTGTTGCCACGCCCCTTCCGAAACTATTAAAGCAGGCAGGCTATTTTAACATACATTGCGGGAAAGCACATTTAGCACCTTATGGCACTCCCGCATCTAACCCCTTGAACATTGGTTTCGATATCAATATTGCCGGAACTGCCGCCGGTCATCCGGGTAGTTTCCTGGCTGAGGACCGTTACCGAAATAATCCAAATGATACCACTTGGGGAGTCAGAGGATTGGAAAAGTATGCCGATCAGGGTTTAAATCTGACAGAGGCACTGACGCGGGAGGCTATTTCAACCTTAAAATCCAGTCAGAACAATAAGAAGCCATTCTTTTTGTACATGTCGCACTATGCAGTGCATTTACCATTCAGCAAAGACGATCGGTATTATCAGAAATATGTTGACCGGGGTTTGTCAGACACGGAAGCAAGGTACGCCGCTTTAGTGGAGGGGATGGATAAAAGTTTGGGTGATTTAATGGATTATCTGGATAAGGAAGGAATAGCAGATGAAACCTATATCCTGTTTCTTTCGGATAATGGGGGATTGAGTACCACCCCAAACCGTGGAGGATTAGCACACACGCAGAATTTACCATTAAAGATGGGTAAAGGTTCCCTTTATGAAGGGGGAATTCGAATTCCAGTAATTGCGGCGGGACCGGGAATAACCAAGGCCAGCACTAACCATCAATACATAGGTATAGATGATTTTTTTCCGACGGTGCTGGAACTTGCCGGAATAAAAAATTACCAAACCATTCAGCAGGTAGACGGCAAAAGTTTTAGTCCTTTTCTATTTGATTTGAATAAATCTGACAATGAAAAAACTCTCTTATGGCATTATCCCAACAATTGGACTACTATTAATCTCAAAGGAATTTCCTGGGGTTCAGCCATCCGGAAAGGGAATTGGAAGCTTGTTTATTTTCATAAGGCGGCTAAACTGGAACTTTATGATCTTCAGGCTGATATTGGTGAAAAGAATGACCTATCGGTATTTCAAACTGAAAAGTTGAAAGAGATGGCAAATCTTCTCACTAATGAATTGAAAGTTAGAGGAGCGAAAATGCCAACCTACAAAAAAACCGGAAAGCAGATTCCCTGGCCAAATGAATTATACGAACAGATCGCTGATTCATTAAAGTTAAAGCAAGTTATTCAGCCTCCGGGAAAGCAAAATGCTGCCGCAGTTAATTTTATTCCGGCCTCTAAATACCATGAACATCGGCAGAGCTTACAGAACAGCTATTTTAAATTCAGTCAGGAGAAAAAGGGAAGAGTAGCTTTCATGGGCGGTTCTATTACCGAGCATGGTGCTTGGCGTGCAAAAGTAGAAAGCTATTTGAGAAGCCGCTTTCCGGATACTGATTTTGAATTTATTAATGCTGGAATCAGTTCAACAGGCAGTACTCCTGGAGCATTCAGACTTGATCTGGATGTACTTGCAAAGGGCCCTATTGACCTGTTTTTTGAAGAGGCTGCAGTAAATGATGAAGTCAATGGTTTTAATAGTAAAGCACACATAAGGGGGATGGAAGGTATTATTAGGCATGCATTAAGCCGTTACCCGAATATGGATGTCGTGATGATGCATTTTATAGATCCTCCAAAACTTGGGGTTTATCAAAATGCAGGTATTCCTGAGGTTATTTCCAACCATGAAAAAGTAGCTGAACGTTACCTGGTGAACAGTATTCATCTTGCAAGAGAGGTCAGTGACCGGATTCAAGGCAATGAGTTTAACTGGAATGATGATTTTAAGGATTTACATCCATCAGAATTTGGACATGAGATTTATGCCCGTTCAATCAATACATTTTTGGATAATGCATTTGAAATGGCTTCAAAAGAAGGTCTTAAACCGTCAAAACGCCAGATACTCAAATCTTTGGATGGCTTTAGTTATTCTAGCGGTCAATACTTAGCTGTTAAACAGGCCGAGAATGTTAGCAACTGGAATTTCATTGAGAAGTGGTCGCCGAAGGATGGAATTTCTACCAGAAAGCGCTATGTTGATATTCCGGCAATGGTTGCAGAAGTATCCGGCGCTGAATTAAAGCTTGATTTTACCGGAAAAGCAATTGGTATTTGCGTTGCTTCGGGTCCGGATGCCGGAATTATTGAGTACAGCATCGATGGGTCTGTATTTAAAAAGGCAGATCTTTACACCCAATGGAGTGGGGGACTTCATCTTCCATGGTATGTGATGCTAAATGATGAACTGGAGGA
>VGGW01000281.1 GCA_016868395.1 Bacteroidota bacterium
GCTTTTGGCGAATACTTCTTACGTCTTCGCGAACAAGAATTCGTATACCATCGTAGTCAATACGACGGATGCGGGTCGATTAACCTTAAACAAGTCATTGACCATCAGAATACTTGAGGAGCCGGTGTTCCGTGCAGTTGTCAATCTTCCACGCAACAATCAGATCAGTGCAGGTGGAAAAAATGTGGAGATCAGTAAGGGTTACAGTGCTAACCTTAGCATTAGTGGTTCCAATCTGGTTAGGTATGAGTGGAGTCCTAGTACAGGATTAAGCGCCACTAACATTGCTAACCCGATAGCCAAGCCAACTCAAACGACCAACTATACGGTTAGGGTTACTAATGCGCAGGGTATCAGTACACAGATAAATATTACGGTTACTGTACTAGATGATTACAATATCACTCCTAACAACATATTGAGTCCTAATGGAGATGGTGTCAATGATTTCTGGGTAATTGAAAATCTGGAATCTTATCCAAATAATCAGGTGACAATCTACGATAAGGCCGGTAGAGTCATCTATAATGTCAAAAACTACCAGAATAACTGGAATGGACAGTTAAATGGGGCAGTGCTACATGAAGGAGCGTACTATTACATCATCAATCTGGGATCCGGAACCCGTCCGAAAACAGGTTACATCACTCTTTTTTCAAATTAATAATTCGAAGATAATGAAACATAAAGTTAGTTTAATCATATTTTGTTCTGTACTGTTTTACAGCCTGAGTAGCTACTCACAAATAAATTTGCTGGATGCGCAGTTCTTCCACAACCGTTATTTGGCTAATCCTGCGATGGCAGGATTAGATGGTGGACTGAAAGTAAACCTGGGTTACCGGAATCAGTGGAGCAGGATACAAGGGGCTCCGGTTGACCAGAATTTTACGATGGATTATCGTAAAGAAAAGGTTGGTTTGGGTCTTAGTGTGATCAATGCAAAAGCTGGTGAAATTAGTCATACAAAAACCTATGCAACTTATTCTTATACCTTGCAATTAAATGAGGAATCAAGCCGCTTAAATTTCGGTATTAACTTTGGCGTTCAGTCGGTTAATTTCAATACTCAAAATATAATAGGTAATCCAAATGACAGAAATATTGCCCAGTTTAATGATCGTAAAGCAATATTGGATGGAGATTTCGGCTTCGGCTACTCCAGCGAAAGATTTACCATTGATGGAGCCATCTACAATATGAAAAATCAAATTTCGAAAGATGGAAGTGATTTAATGCTGGGTACTGATTTTAACCTGTTCTATTTGGGTACGGGCTATTCAATTCCCCTTGCTGATTGGAAAATCAATACCAGACTTGCTTATCGTGGCATCAAAAATTTCACGGATTTAGTTGATATTGCTGCGGAAGTTAGAACAGCAGGAAATAAATTGGGCTTCAGTAGTATTTACCATTCCAACAAGAGCGCAACATTTGGCTTAAGCTACCTGCACAAGGATGAGTGGCAGTTGTTAAGTATGTACAACACGGTACAAAGGCCGATATCAAATGCCGCAAATGGAACCTTCGAATTTGCTTTGCAGTTAAATGTAGACAAGTTCCTCAAGAAGAAGAAATAATAAGCTTAAAAGTGATTGATAAACCGGTGTCGGATTTTAGGATTCGACACCGGTTTAATACGTTTCACTATCCGGAGGTATACCATAATCTTCAATCTCGGCCCCTCTTGATTTTCTCCGGTTTCCTGACTTAATCCATTCGGAAAGTTTATTTATTAAATCTGACAGCACATCCTTATTTATTTTTTTAGCGGTGTTTTGAGAAAGTAATTCAATAACCGATTTTAAAAATACACCTGATTTAGGGAATATCAACTTGTTCATAAGCACCGGCAATGCGATTTTAAATACGCTGCTTACCCAATCCTGGTTTAAACTTCCTGCCTCACTTTTACCCGGCTTAAACAAGGGGCTCACCCAATGATTCAGTTTAGAAAACAGCATGAGGGGTATGCGAAACCGATTGATAAGGTGCTCAGTTTCACCTTTTAAGTCGGCTTCAATATCAGACCGTAAATTTCTTAAGCGAAGAATTTCAGCCTTAAGATCATCACTATTTTGAATCCTTGTTCTCATTTTGTTCTTCGTTTCTTTCCCTGAAAATTTTTTTTATCACCAAATTGATGATCCGTTTTTCTAAATACTTCTCTTTGGTGGAATTGATAAACAGAGCAAGTAGCAAATAAATACCTGCTACAATTAGAAAACCACCATACGTATTATTTAAAACCTCGGATAAGTAAAATCCGAGTGCGAGACTACCAAATAATCCACCCAGGACTATCAGAATCAAAACCAGTCCATCGGTAAGCAAGCCGGCAAACAACTGCGATCCTTTGTCGACAGCACTGAGTAGTGACAACTCTGTTCTGACCTGAATGTACTGTTTAATTTTATCAATGATTTTTTGAGGATCAAGCTCTTTTTCTTCCATAATCCCATTGAAGTTTAAGAATTTTCAATCTTGTTTAATCGATCTGGCTGGTTTCAGTTGC
>VGGW01000282.1 GCA_016868395.1 Bacteroidota bacterium
ATTATACTCAATAAGTTCGCGGATATCCGGTTCATCATCGACAATCAGGATTTTATGCTTGGCAATACTCATAGACAAATGTTTTGAACCAAAAGTAAATTCCCCATTACACTAAATCATTAAGTCTGTATTAAGAAATTGTAAATATTTAAATGAAATTGACAATTTATTGCTGTCAATTTAACATTTTTTCAAGGTAGTTCTGCAAATCAACACCTCTTAAATTTTTTGCTATTATTTTCCCTTGAGGATCCAAAAGAAATGAAGCCGGTATACCTTCAACTTTATACTGGTTGGTAACCTTACCATCCCAACGCTTTAATTCTGAAACATGTGACCAGGTCAAGCGATCACTCTTAATAGCTTTTAACCAATCTGATTTATCTTCATCAAGTGAAACCCCAAGCACTGTAAACCCTTTGGTTTTAAATGTTTCATATTGCCTCACTATGTTTGGGTTTTCCTCACGACATGGAGCACACCAGGAAGCCCAAAAATCAAGCAGTACATATTTACCTTTAAAGTCTGACAATTTAACCAATTTCCCTTCAGTATCATTCAATTCAAACTCGGGTGCAATCTGGCCAACTGAAACTGGCTTGATGCCTTCCATTTTATTAACAAAAGATTGAACTGCCTTATTCTTTGGGAATTTAGTCTTAACTTCTTCAGCAAAGGCAATTAATTCCGATTCATACTGACTTTGATCGAGGGTTGTTGCAGCATAGAAACCGGCCAGACTATTTTTATTCGCGCTGGCAAATTTTAAGGTAGCATCAGCGTATTTAGTCATATTGGCTTGAAATTGAGTCATCAGTACAGCAAAAATTGAATCTTTAGCATCCGGATTTTCCTCGGTAAGCCGTGAATAATCATCCTGAATTTTTTTAATGATTTGACCAAACTGATTACTCATTCCATTGAATTCACGTAGTTTTTCAGAATCGTCGGATCCTTCAACTTGATAGGCATCGGTGGAGTCAGCATAATTAGTACTAAAATCAATCTCATCCCCATTCTTTCCCACAATTAAGAAATTCTTTTCACCAACCACGAGCGTATAAAATTCAGGCTCCTCTGCAAGCCTGCGAAATTTAAATTCCTTACTCTCATTCAAAAAAGCAGAATCAACTAATTGATCGGTTTCATAGAGCAAAACTTTTTTGATATCACCTGCATATTCTACTCTGCCTGAAATAATCAATTCGTCGTTATTTTTACAAGACACTACAAAAATACTCATGGCCACAAGGGCAAATCTTAAAAATTTTTTCACCTTTTATTTTCTAGTTTATCAATTAGCAAGTTACTTGCAATTTGTGGATTTATTTTCCCTTTAGTCCTTTTCATCACATCGCCCATAAACAAGCCTAAGACACCTTTTTTACCATTTTGGTACTCCTTCACTTTGTCAGGGTAATGATTCAATACCTCTTCTATCACTGAGCTTAATTCATCATCTCCGGTGTCAATCAGTAATTGTAAACGTATTGCTGTCTCTTCAGCACTAAATTCCGGATACTTGATCATCTCCGGAAAAACCTGATGAGCTGATATGGAATAATTAAGTTTGCCCTGATCAATCAGTGCAATAAGTTCTGCCATTTGCCTAGGTTTGAGGGGAAAGTCTTTGATATGGTTTTGATTTTCCTGAAGGTAGGTTCTCAATGGACCTATAACCCAATTGGCTGCTGCCTTGTAGTTTGATGTATTGGAACTAAGCTCATCAAAAAATAAGGCAACTTCCTTTTCCGAGGACAATAAAATTCCATCATATTCAGAAAGCCCAAAATCGCTAATATACCGTTCAATCTTTTTAGCCGGAAGCTCGGGTAAATCTGCCGCCAATTGATCAATGTATCTCTGTTCGAGAACTAAAGGTTGAAGATCAGGCTCTGGAAAATATCGATAATCATTAGCCATTTCTTTACTTCTAAGAGGACTGGTATTCCCGGTTTCTGCATCAAAATTAAGGGTGTTTTGCTCGATATATTCTCCTCTTTCAAGGAGCTCCACCTGCCTTAAAAACTCATGATCAATGGCCCTTTGAAGGTTTCGAATGGAATTCAAGTTCTTAACCTCACATCTGTTACCATAAGAAGAAGATCCTTTTAATCTCACTGAAATATTGGCATCACATCGAATACTCCCCTCTTCCATGTTCCCATCGCAAATGTCCAAATACCTGACGAGCTTCCGAATTTCTGTTAAATAGGCCGTAGCCTCCTGTGAAGATCGAATATCCGGCTCAGAAACAATTTCTATCAAAGGTACTCCGGCCCTGTTTAAATCAATTAAAGAATCATCTTCGTCCTGATCATGCATGCTTTTTCCTGCATCATCTTCCATATGAATTCTATGAATACGGATATGCCTCAGGGTCTGGTCTTCTCCCTTTACATCAATAAAACCCGAATGACAAATGGGTTGACTGTCTTGGGTAGTCTGAAATCCTTTGGGCAAATCGGCATAGAAATAATTCTTACGATCAAAATGCGTGTTCAGAT
>VGGW01000283.1 GCA_016868395.1 Bacteroidota bacterium
TAATTGCGTCATCATCATTTACAATTGAAAGGCAGTAATCTATGCCTTGACTATCTGTGTCCCAAAATTTAACATCTAGGCCACGAATGAGAGGATGAGTTTTACCGGTTCTTGATTGATTTGAATTGAGTAGGAATTCTGAAGGACTTTCAGATTCTACATAATAGTGTTTGAGGTAACGAATTGCCATTAAAGACTCCCTATCAGGTTATCTTTATATTTATGCCTATTTGATTTTACCCCAAGATATGCAATTCCAACTTATTGTATTGATTATACTTCTGGTCTGAGTATCATTCAATTCCCATTTCCTTGCGTATTTTGGTAGCGGAAATGTTATGAATTGATTCGTCAAATACTTCTTGTTCTATTTTGTAACCAACATCACGACCGTATGTAATGTTAACAATGTTTGGCACTACCACAATCTCATATTGACCTTGATATAAGGTGTCCAAATCTCTTCTAATATTATCTTTAACTGTAGACCAACTAAAAGGATTTGATTGATTCCAGCCTTGACAATCACGAATCATAATGCAAACTTGACCTGTCTTTGCAATGGATCTTTCAAATAACGCACGATGGCCAGCATGCCATGGTTGCCAACGACCTAACATTTGAACCGTTTCTTTTTTCCAATCAAACACCGGCCGCCTTCTTTTTTCTAGTATGTGACTACCGACAAATTCTGCCCACTTTTCTGCGTTCTGTTCGGTAATACGAAAGTCATATAATTCTGGAGGAACAAACATTTTATTTGTATCTTCAAAGCGTCCCTTCTCAATTGTGTCCATCCAAATAACCCAATGAGCTTTAAAGTTATGTCTCATCTCTGCAAGTGGTGCAACAAAGTCAGCAATTACAAAGTCATTAAAAAAGCCATCAGCCAACTCTCTCATACGAATAGATTGGCGAATCCTTCCTTCGTGAGAGAAATCCCAATCATTGTATTTCTTGCGAACATCATCCGCATTGATCCATTTAACGCTTGGACAAGTGCCGGATATAGTTTCACCAAGTTTATAAAACGGTGATGTTTCAAGATATTTTTTTAACTTTTCTGCAAAGTATGTCTTACCAGATCCAGGCAAACCCATTACCAATATTTTTTCCATTATAATCTCACTTTATGCCGTATTTTTTGTTTATCTCTTTTGTTTCATCTTCTATTGTTGGTATGCCTTTTACGGTCATCCAATTTACAATAGAGAATCTTTCTCCTTTTGTTACTGGTTCAACACCATGCAAATAGTTTTGATTTGATGGGAAACATACCAATAATCCAGGTTCAGGTTTTATTTTAACACGAAATTCTGGAAAAGTAAAGTAACCACCTTCAAAATCATCATTTAAAAATAACACGGTACTTAAATCTCTTTCGGTAGACTTTCTCCAAATAACATCACCGTTTGGAGCTTTCCATAAAGAAACACCATCGTAATGCGGTTTATAGTGTCCATCAATACCATATCTGAGTAATTGCGGAATTTCTGAATCATTAATTTCAAAACCATAAAAAGGATTGATGATGTTGAAAACTATATTCTTATAGAGATCGTGTATTTTATCCATAATATCTGACATTTCAATAATCTGCGTGTCTCTTATATCTTTTTCAACAGAGAATTCAGTTTGACCTGTTTTATTTGATTTTTGTGGATCAAAAATAGAAAGGTCTTCTTTCGGTTTATTTTTTGCATGATTAAGTATAAAATCAATACCATCTTTTGAAATTACATTTGGTGCAATTAATATATTTGTCAATAAATTTTGTATCATAATATCCTCGTTTTAAAATTTGTATGCAGAAACACCAGCCGGAGTATACCTACTTAAACTTAATGGTCCTCTTACTGAAGCCGTACCAGTATCAGCTGAAAAGTCAATTCGGTCTACTGTAGAGTAAGCTATCCAAGGTCCACCTGAATTATTAAAACCTCCTGCAACGTAACCATAACTGGTGCTGCCTGTAGCACCAGTACGATTTCTAGCTAAACTTAAAGGGCCTCTAACCGTAGCATTAACTGTGTCGTTATTCAGATCAAGACGATCTATCGTAGAAAAATGACCAGGAGTACCAGGAGTGCCGCCTCCAGAAAACCATCCAAAGTTAGCATTTCCTGTAGCAGATACATTAAATCTTCCCACACTAAGATTTCCTCTAGAAGATGCTGTTACGGTATCAGAAGAAAATGTTATTCGGTCTCCTTGGTTCCCCCAAGTCGCAGAGCCAAAAGCACCACCACTAAACCATGCATAAATACTATTACCTATAGTACCAAATCTACTTTTTCCTTTAGTTAAGGATCCTCTGTTTGAGTAACTAGTGTCATCAGTAAAGGTGAATCTTTGAATGGTAGAATATTGTGAATTAAAGTTAACACTTCCTCCACCAACAAAATATCCATGCGTTAAATTGCCTACAGCACCAAGACCTCTTGCTCCAGGTAAAGGTAATGAAGTTCTATTTGAAGCGGTAACTGTATCATCAATAAAATCT
>VGGW01000284.1 GCA_016868395.1 Bacteroidota bacterium
ATCTTCTCTAAAGATTTTCGGAGCCTTTTTCAACTGATCCTCCTGAAAATTGTCCTGCGGCATCTCTTTGTATTTACCGGCTTCAATTGCTTTTACAGTTCTTACCAGTAATCCGGCACCAATTACCATGAGTTTATCATGAAGGTCGCCGGCTGTATCCTCATCTCCTATGTCAACTTCTTCGGAAAATAGAAGATCTCCGGTATCAATCTCCTGCTTCAGGAAAAAGGTGCTAACCCCACTTTGCTTTTCGCCATTAATTATGGCCCAATTAATCGGTGCTGCTCCTCGGTATTGCGGTAGAAGCGATGCATGTAAGTTGATCGTTCCTTTTGGGGGCATGTTCCAAACTACTTCAGGTAACATTCTGAAGGCAACAACTACTTGTAAATCAGCATTTAACGACCTAAGTTCATGAAAAAAATCAGAGTCTTTCAATTTCAGGGGTTGAAGGACTTTCAAGCCCTGATTTATTGCAAAGCGCTTGACAGCGGATTCATTCATTTTTTGCCCCCTGCCTGCCGGTTTATCCGGAGCGGTAACCACTCCAACTATATCGAATTCAGCCTCAAGAAGGGCGCGTAGTGAAGCAACGGCAAAATCAGGGGTGCCCATGAAAACGATTTTCATATTAATTTATTATTTGACTTTGGTAATTGAGAGTGGAGAATGCAGAGTTGAGAATGAGAAATAGTATTCATTTGACATTTGGTAAAATTTACTGACAACTGGCAACAGACAACTGACAACATTTACTCTATTCATACAATAAATATTTCTTTCTCATGATCTTGTACTGTGAGAGTCCGGGTTCCCAGCTCATGCGGATCTCCTCCTCAGATTTACCGGCTATGATCTGCTGTTTAAGATCATAAGTCCCGGCGAGCTTATCAAAATTACCCATCTGGTTGCTCTGCTTGAAATCAAAGAACTTTTCTTTATGCGGATAGGCTTTATACAGTTCGATTAGCCAGCTCAAATTGATTTTTCCTTCTTTCCTGATTTTGTTGGTATTGTATTGTCTTAGGTCGATACCAAAACAATCTTTATCCATATGTAAAGGGGTTTCACTCATCCCTTTTATACTCTTTGGCATGAACTTAAATTTGTATTTATCCTTCAGATCAGGGTTTCCTAAGACGGTGAATGGGTAATAAGTTCCACGACCCTGACTGATGATCGTTCCTTCAAAGAGACAAAGCGAGGGATATAATAAAATAGATTGTGCGGTATTTAAGTTGGGAGATGGTTTTACCGGTAAAATGTAAGGGCTGCTGTGCGTATAATAAGCAAGTTTAATAATCTTTATTTTGCAGGTTACTTTGTTGGCCATCCATCCCTCTCCGTTTAGCATTTGGGCATATTCTGCCATGGTTAAGCCATGGGTAATTGGAATTGGATTATAACCGATTCCTGACCTTAATTTTGGGTCAAGAACAGGTCCATCAACATAAAAGCCATTGGGGTTTGGACGATCAAGAATCAGAACTTCTTTATTATTTTCCGCACAAGCTTCCATAACATGCTGCAGAGTATTGATATAGGTATAAAACCGTGTACCGACATCTTGTATATCATAAACCATCAGATCCACATCATCCATATCTTCTTTTGTTGGTTTTAAATGTTTGCCGTAAAGAGAGATTACCGGCAAACCCGTTTTCGCATCAAAGCTGTTATCTACTTTTACTCCGGCGCTGGCATCACCACGAAATCCATGTTCCGGACCGAAAATTTTGACAATTTTTACTCCAAGTTTAAGCAGGCTGTCAACTACCGTGGTATTTCCGATGACTGATGTTGGATTTACAACCATTCCAATCCTTTTTCCTTTTAAGTAGGGAAGATACTGATTAACCTGTTCTGCACCGGTTTTTATCGTACCGTTGATGCCATCGATTGATCTAGTTGTGAAACTTTGCTTTTCGAAAGACCTAAATTTCGAGAAACTGACATTCACATTTGAAATACTTAAATAGAGGATAATACTTAAGCTTGTAATAATAGAGATAAATTGGTGCATGATCTTGATTGATTGTGAGTTTAAAAATTACTATTGAAGCTTCTTATGAATTGGTTCGGAATCGAATTTAAAAAAAATGCATCTTTGTTAAAGGTACAAAAAAACCTTTTCAGGCTTGAATCTATCACTCTTCATTGCAAAGCGAATCACCTTTAATGCTAATCGAACCTTTTCGAAGCTAATTGTACGTATTGCAATTTTGGGAGTTAGCTTGGGTTTAGCCGTAATGATACTCGCCATTGCGATTGTGAAGGGATTTAAATCAGAAATTCGTGAAAAAGTACGTGGTTTTTCGGGGGATATTCAAATAACTAAGCTGGATCTGAATTCATCCTTTGAAAACACCCCTTTTAGTTTGGCAGATTCTTTGTTCCGTAAAATTGCAGGGGAGCCTGGGATTGAATGGATACAGTCATTTGCTACCAAACCCGGAATAATCAATACCAAT
>VGGW01000285.1 GCA_016868395.1 Bacteroidota bacterium
CCAGCAACCGGATGTATAGCATAGTTCACCTCAACACCTTTATCGCTGAGTAATTTTTCGAGTTCATGACATACGTGCTGAGCTTGAGCTACTGCGAGTCCATAGCCCGGTACAATCGTTACACGCTTGGCATAACTCATTACCACTGCGGAATCACTTATACTAATTTCTTTATAAGAACCCTGCTCCTTTCCGGCAGAGGTTTTTGAGGCTCCCCCAAATGAACCAATTAAGACATTACTCAAAGGCCGATTCATCGCTTTACACATAAGAATCGTTAAAATTGTACCGGCAGATCCGACTAGAATTCCACCCGTCAACATAACCGGATTATTGTATAAAAACCCTCCGAATGCGGCAGCGACACCAGTGAATGAGTTTAATAAAGAAATAACGACGGGCATGTCTGCACCCCCTATTGGAAAGACAAAAAATAGTCCATAGATTATTGAAAGCGCAAAAATTACATAAAATAAGGAGTTGGCAGCTTTGTCGGGTGAAATTATCAAATAAGCAGAAAGAGCAATTATAAGTCCGAAAATAGCTAAGTTTACGATATGTTGCCCATTAAACGAAAAGTCTTTGACTGAACCATTTAATTTCCCCCAGGCAACCATACTACCCGCAAAGGATACTGTACCAATAATCAAACCGGCAAAAATAATGAGCAGTATACCGGGTCCGGCACTTGCCCCCATCTCAACCTGATGGGAAAGATGATCAAATTCGACTATGGAAATTAATGCGGCACAAGCCCCTCCCATCCCGTTAAACAAACTTACCATCTCGGGCATAGCAGTCATTTTAACCCTTTTGGCGGCCATAGTTCCCAAGATTGTACCTATAATTAGTGCAGAAAAAATCCAGACATAGTTTCCCAGCTTTTGACCGTTCTCCTGATAAAGAAAAATTGTACCTAAAATAGAGACAGCCATACCGGCTGCTGCGATAAGATTGCCTTTTCTAGCACTCTCAGGATGACTTAACATCTTTAAACCAATAATGAACGTTACGGAACCGATCAGGTAACAAATAATTAAGATATTTAATTCCATTGTACTCTCTATCTGAATTTTAAATGAATTGAGTTAAAAGTAATTTTTTCAAAGAGGGGGCTGATTATTTTTTCTTTTTGAACATTTCAAGCATACGATCTGTTACCACAAAACCGCCGACAACATTTAAAGTACCCAGAATCACAGCAAGAAATCCAAGAATCAGAGCAAGCATGTTATCGCTTTCAGCTTTTCCCATTACAATTATTGCACCTATTATAACCACCCCATGTATGGCATTCGCACCACTCATCAAAGGAGTATGAAGAACGCTGGGTACTCTTCCTATGATCTCTATTCCAAGAAAAATACTTAGAATGACAATATAAATCATTTGTTGATGTTGACTAAGCCAATTAAAAATCTCATCCATAACATGTATTTATTATTTTAATGCTGATTTATTTATTCGAAATATTATATTCTGATAAGTTTATACACTATTCAATACCGAATTAATATGAAAATTAAATAAGCATGGGTATTAATTTTATTTACTTCCAGTTAATTCTTTAACTCGTTCATTACAAATTTCACCCGAATGGGTGATGCAAGTACCTTTGACAAGGTCATCTTCAAAATTTAAATTCAACTGCCCATCAGCACCGATAATCAATTGTAAAAAGTTAATAATATTCTTGCCATACAATTTACTGGCATCAGATGACATAGTTCCTTGAAGATTAGAATTTCCAATGATAGTTACATTCTTATAAACAACTCGTTCACGATCTTTCGTTCTCGTGGTGTTTCCACCGGTTATGGAGGCAAGATCAATAATTAGTGAACCTACTTTCATATTATCCAAAATATTGTCGGGTAACAAGATTGGGGCCTTTTTACCTGGAATTTGTGCGGTTGTAATAATTACATCAGCCTTAGCCGCGACTTCCGCAATACGTGCTTGTTGTTTAAGTTTATATTCCTCCGTCTGATCAACTGCATAACCGCCGGCCTTTGAGGCATCTAAAGCTCCTTCCACTTCAATAAATTTCGCTCCGAGACTCATCACCTCTTCCTTTACCGCGGGTCTTGTATCAAACACTTCAACCACAGCACCCAAACGCTTGGCTGTGGCAATCGCTTGAAGTCCGGCTACGCCGGCACCTAAAATCATAACTTTTGCAGGAGCAATGCTTCCTGCTGCAGTCATGAACATAGGGAAATATTTAGGAAGCTCCATTGCAGCGAGAATAACCGCTTTATAACCTGCAATGTTGGCCTGAGAACTCAGAATATCCATGCTTTGAGCCCTGGTGGTTCTTGGAAGCATGTCCATACTGAAGGTGGTAAAACCCTGCTCTGCCCAACTCTTAATTAATTCGAAATTAGCCAGCGGATTGAATACTCCTAAAATGACAGAGGATTTTTTAGCAAGTTTAAGATCCTGT
>VGGW01000286.1 GCA_016868395.1 Bacteroidota bacterium
CAGGCAAAGACTTTGATTTCAAGTTGATTAATCAAATGGTTGAAGTGTGAAAATAATTGCCCTTTAAAGTTTAAATGAGATACTTACAATTCTGTCCAGCCATTTAGGGGGTCAATACAAAAATCATTTGTGATAAGGCATTTATAGCTTTTCAAAACGATTCATATTCAATATCCTTCCCTTAGCGTCCTTCACTTGAATAAAATAGCTTCCCTTTGAAACAGACCCAAGATTGATCTTGCTTCCTGAGTTAATCTTTCTATTTAAGATCACATTTCTTCCATTTATATCAATCACTGAGATATAAACATCCTTATTAGATGAAAACCTATAATTAATATTCAGTTCTCCCGATGTTGGGTTGGGAGATATTTTGAAGTATTCGCCATTTGATAAGTTATTAACTGCTGTAGTTAAATAGTAATAGTTTTCAGATAGGGCACTTTCACATCCGTTTAAGATTGTTTTAACCTTATAATTACCACTTTGAAGCGGTTTAAATGTTTGCGATGTTGCTCCAGAAATTTTTTCATTGTTCAAATACCATTGATTTCCAGCAGAATTACTTGAGACCAAATCCAACTGTGCTCTTGTTATAGCAGGCTTAGCTGGAGGATTTGTAGCCATTACCAATGAAACATCGCTGACTGCCTTACATCCAAGAGAATCATAAACAGCCAGACTATATGCCCCTGAGATATTAGTAGTCAATGATTTTGAATTAGATGAGCTTATCTCAAATCCACTAAAATACCACTTATAATTTTTTGCTGAAATACTTGAGGTCATTACTAAACTATCTCCTATGCAGAATTTATAGGAACCAGTATTGGTGCTTATAGTTGGCTTTTCTTTGATAACACCAAGGTTTATGAGTTTTTTATCGATTGCATTTACTATACAGCCAATATCATTAAATGACTGAATTTTATAAGTATCTGTTGCACTAACTTTTATGATTGGATCTTTGATATTTTTTAAAACTTGATCGTTAATAACCCAATAACGGTTTTGCATTGATGATGTTGAGATAATGATACTATCGCTTCCAAATTTGCAGTCTGGTACGTTAACCACCGCTGGGGCTGGACACTCATAGCTCATGCTACCTGTTCGTCTATAATCACCTTGAAATGTCCCCCATACTGGTTTTTCGGTTTTTGCAGTAGTTATAAATGAACTTAAACTCCTTTGTCTTGCTAAATCAAGATTGAAATATTGTTTATAAGAGGTTTTTATATCTGCCAATGAACTTTGCGACCCATTTGGGATGCTGATTTTAGATAAACTTGTGTTGACAGTATTCGTATTGGGGTTGTCATATATAGCTACCAAGTTACCTGCCTCCGTCCCAACATATGTCATATTTTCAATGTATAAGAGATTTGACGAAATTGGTGATGATTCCTTGTGTGTCCATCTTACATTTTTAAGAGTGTCCAAAGAAACAACATTACCATTTGTAGTAGCAAAAATGATAGTACCATATTCAGTGATTGCAGGGGTTGACTTTATTGAGCCGGATGACTCATATGTCCAAATAATCTTACCGTCCGATGAACTTATTTTATGAAATTTACCTTTAGTAGTCCCAATGTATAGATTGCCTTTGCTGTCAATAACTGGAGAACTCTCAATAGGGTCTGTCAGAGAACTTGACCATACTTTTTCTGCAACACCATTGCTGTTCAGTTTTATCTTCAAAAGGTTGCCAAACTTTGTTCCGAAATAGAAATTATTATCAGCATCAATTGCAGCGGACTTGGATATAATTTCACCTAAAGTAAGTTTCCATTTAGGAACAGTTAGGGCGGAATCAGATCTGATATCAAATCCATAGAGGGTTCCTGCTTCACTCACGAAAACAAGTTTTCTGTCTCCGCTTATTACTGCGGATGCATTAATAGGGGCATCACAGAAGACATTCCATATTACTTTACCTGTTTTATAATCAATCCCAAAAAAGTTTTTATTTGATACACCCACATAAATTCTTGATAATACAGAGTCAACTGTGGGGGTTACTTGCGATAATCCACCTAATGGGATTGTTGACCAAAGAGGTGCACCTGCTTTATTAAATCCATTTAAACTGGTTCCTGATGTAATAAACACAGAAGAATCCGATGAAACAGAAGGGGTAGTGTAAATTTTTGAGCTAACCACCAATGAAAAGACAGTATTACCTGATTTATCCAGTTTATAAATGGACGCTCCATTTGTTGCATCAAATGTTGAATCTGCTGTAAATATTGTATTTGGATTCAAGGCTGTAATACCTCCTAGTATACCACCTTTGAATTTTTTGTCAAATGATTTCAAGGTGACGGTGGTTTGACTCGAATCTTTTGCACCGTCATTATCGGTAACAACCAACTTTAAATTATTGGTACCCTGCGTATAATAGTAGATTAAAATAGAGTCAGTGCTATTAACC
>VGGW01000287.1 GCA_016868395.1 Bacteroidota bacterium
AGTCGTACTATCGGGTCATCCTTCCGTTTGTATTTGGTGGTCATTGTTTTGCAACGTTTTATTTTCGATTCTTATGGGGTCCCATTTTGGGCTACAGTTCTTATTTCACTAGCACTAATTTGGTCATATACCTTTAAAGGGGGATTAAAAACCATCATTATTACCGATACACTCCAAACCTCATTCATGGTTCTCTCGGTTATTTTAACGATCTACTTTATTTGTGATAGTCTGGACATTAATCTGATACAGGCTTTTGAAACCATTAAGCAAAGTGGCTATTCCAAAGTTTTTTTCTACGAAGATTTCATGAGCAGTAAGTTTCATGTCAGTAAACAATTGCTCGGCGGTATTTTTGTAACGATTGCAATGACCGGTCTTGATCAAGATATGATGCAGAAAAATTTGAGCTGCAATAATATTAAGGAAGCACAGAAAAACATGTTCACCTTTACTACCGTCTTTGTGATTATTAATATATTCTTTTTGAGTGTAGGTGCATTGTTGTATGTCTTTGCGAAAAAAAATGGAATCGCTATTCCGCTTGATTCCATAACCGGTGCCCCTCGCACCGATTTTCTATTCCCGGAAATTGCTTTCAATCATTTGATGCTTGTTCCGGCTATCGTGTTTATGTTAGGATTGACCGCCGTTACTTTTGCAACTACCGACTCCGCATTAACTGCTCTAACTACCTCATTTTGTGTTGATTTTTTAGGTTTCTCGAAAAGAGAGGACCTGAATTCAGTTGCGGCGATAAGAACCCGACATCTTGTACATATTGGACTTTCGCTCCTCATGTTTACGGTGATTGTATTATTTAATATCGTAAATAATGCCGCGGTGGTCAGTGCTATTTTCACGGTCGCCTCCTATACCTATGGCCCGCTATTGGGCTTGTATGGTTTTGGTCTTTTCATGAAAAAAAGAACGGTACGGGATAAACTGGTTCCTTTTGTTTGTCTACTTTCGCCCGCTTTTTGCTTTTTTCTGAATTCAAATTCAAAAGCATTAATGGCTGGCTATGTTTTTGATAATGAACTGATAATCACCAATGGCCTGATTACCTTCATCGGTTTGATATTAATCAGTAAACCTGCCACCGGAAAAACTCAATTTTAACAATTGGTTAAAAACAGGGGTAATAATTTTCCATTTGAAAGGGTATTCGAAAATAAAGACCGAGGAAAATATGGAAGGGAATGATTCGTTTAGCAGAGATTAAGGCTATTTCTTTCAGCTGAAATACAGCTGTCCCTGCAAGTAAGTTACTGCTTTACCCGATATCATTACTCGATCCCCTTTGTACTCACACCAAAGTTCTCCCCTTCGTTCGGATACCTGATAAGCGTGCAATTTAAGCTTACCTAAACGATTTGCCCAATAAGGAATCAGGTTACAATGTGAAGATCCGGTCACCGGGTCTTCATTGATACCGGCCGAAGGCGCAAAAAATCTGGAAACAAAATCAGAGTGATCCCCGAGTGCCGTTACTACAAAGCCTAAAGACTCTATGCGGCTTAATGCAGCAAAATTTGGTTCCAAAGCCAAAATATCTGCTTCAGTTTCATAAACAATGAAATAATCCCTGGAGCGTAGAATTTCCACGGGATTTTTTCCTCCTAAAGCCTCGATCAAATGCTCAGGAGCCTCACAGCTTTGGGGAGCACGAGACGGAAAGTCGAGCGTATAAAGATCACCCTCACGACTGACAGAGAGGGTTCCGGCTTTCAGCGTATGAAAATGAACAGTATCACCCGTAAAATTCAAACGGGTGAATAAAATATGGGCAGTAGCAAGTGTCGCATGACCACAAAGATCAACTTCCGTTTCGGGCGTAAACCAACGTAACTCAAAATCATTCCCTTGCGGAATAAAAAAAGCTGTTTCCGCAAGATTATTTTCTGCAGCAATTTTTTGCATTAGAGGAGCAGGCAGCCACTTCTTCAGCGGACAAACAGCTGCGGGATTTCCTCCAAACAATTGATCAGTAAAGGCATCTACCTGAAAAATTGGAATGATAAACATCGTAGTTTCCGATTTTTATGATTTAACGTTAAGGTAAATATAAAATTAAACTGAGATTGATAAAAGGTCTTGCCGGAGCCTGATTATATTTCTCAGTCTGTTGTTCCTGGCTTATGCCAGTCCCGATGAAAAACAGCAGCGGGTAATCTAAACCTTGCCGTAGGATTATCTTCCGGCTACGAATCATCTGAAATCAGGTAGTATTTAATGCCGGAAATACTCCGGAGGAAAGGACTGAACGAAGCGATAACACCCAGGTATTGCTTTCCAAAATCAAATCATACGCATACAGAGCATCATAAAATCCATTTTAAGGGCATTTTAAATCTTTCTTGTATCGCACTCAGGTTAAAATTAGGATTTAACGAAT
>VGGW01000288.1 GCA_016868395.1 Bacteroidota bacterium
TGAGCCCTATGGAACAAAATCTCTACCAGGTCAGTATTGGAAAGGATTATCCCCAACCAATAGTCAATCTCGAACTCAGCCGAAAAGCAGCCAGCGACATCGTTTGGAGTTTTAGAAAAAATGAAGGGGTGAAAAAGGAAGCGACGCGGATTCTGAAGAAACATGTGAACACTTCCGGGAGGCTTAAGTCTAAACGCAAAGTTTTAAAACAGGATGCAAGGAGTTAAAAAAAGGGATCTGCCGAGCAAAATATGTTTGGTTTGTCAGCGCCCGTTTAGCTGGCGTAAAAAATGGGAAAAGGTATGGGAGGATGTAAAATATTGTAGTGATCAATGTAGAATGAACAAGCGTAAAAAATGAGTACCGGCATCCTATTCCCACATCAATTGTTTGAGCATAATGTGCTTTTTGATACCTGTAAAACTATTTACCTGATCGAAGAATCCTTATTTTTCAATCAGTATACTTTTCATAAACAGAAAATTGCCTTTCACCGGGCAAGCATGAAGTTTTATGAAAATTATGTGAATTCAAAAAATATCCATCTAATCTATATTGATTCCTTCCGGGAAATAGCTGATGTCCGAAACCTGATCCCCCATTTGAAAGCAGAGGGTGTAAATGCCATTGAATACATCGACTCCTGTGATGACTGGCTCGAGCAAAGGATTCATCACGCTTGCAAGCTTCATCAAATTGCCCTTACCAAAAATCCCAGTCCGCTATTCCTAAATTCTTCGGAGGAGCTGATGAGTTATTTTTCGACTAGAAAAAGAATGTTTCAAACTGACTTTTACAAAGATCAGCGTTTAAGCAGAAAACTATTGGTCCAAAATGACCGAAAACCTGTTGGTGAAAAATGGACTTTTGATGAAGAGAATCGTTTAAAATATCCTAAGGGAAAAATACCGCCTCCATTGAATTTTTTAAAACTCAATTCGTTTTACAGCGAGGCTTTTGACTATACAAAGACCCATTTCCCGGAAAATTATGGCGAATTGAATCCCAAATATGCTTATCCCTGCACATTTGAAGAAAGCAGAACCTGGTTGTTTGACTTCTTTAAATCCAGGTTCTCCGAATTTGGTGCTTATGAAGATGCGATTCTTGGAAATGAAGTTTTTATGCATCACAGCGTGCTGACACCCATACTGAATGTCGGATTAATCAGTCCGCAATTCATTGTAAACCAAGCCTTAATTTACGCCGAAAAACATTCCATCCCATTAAATTCCCTTGAAGGGTTCATCCGCCAAATTATAGGATGGAGAGAATTTATCCGGGCTGTTTATTTACTGAAGGGAAGGGAGGAACGAACAAAAAATTTCTGGGGTTTTTCCCGAAAAATACCTTCTTCTTTCTGGAATGGAACAACAGGCATTGAGCCCATCGATTCAACGATTAAGAAAGTTCTGGAAACTGGATATTGTCATCATATTGAGCGTTTGATGGTATTGGGTAATTTTATGCTCTTATGCGAATTTGATCCGGATGAAGTATACCGATGGTTTATGGAGCTGTTTATTGATTCCTACGACTGGGTGATGGTTCCTAATGTGTATGGGATGAGTCAGTTTGCCGATGGTGGAATCATGGCCACCAAGCCATACATCAGTGGGAGTAATTATTTAATGAAAATGAGTGATTACCAAAAAGGGGAATGGCAAATGATATGGGATGGCTTATTCTGGCGGTTTATGTCGGTGCACAGAGACTTCTTTTTAAAAAATCCCAGGTTGGGTATGTTGGTTAAGACTTTTGATAAAATGCCTGCAGAGAAGCAAAAATCGTATTTAAGCCATGCAGAAAACTATCTCAAAGCCCTTTGGCCCGGATAATTTTTTGAGGATTAGCGGTAAAAAAAGCGCCGGGCGGACACATGGCACCTGAGCTTAAACCTGGTTTATTGGACAATGAACATAAGGTCATCCGTGGTTTCGGGGATAAACCGATAAAATAACCTCAGTTCGATGGATCTCATGCTGCTCCGGAAGCCTATGATTGGTTTTTGGAAAGCAATACCTGCCTATTATCGCTTCCTGCAGTCCTTTCCTCCGGAGTATTTCCGGCAAGAAATGGTACTTCATTTCAAATGATTCATCGCCGGAAGATACCTCCTTCGGCAAGGTTTAGTTTACCTAAAGCTGTGTTTCATCGGGACGGGCAGTCCGGTAATAGAACCATAGGCCCTGCTAAGCAAACCCGGAGCTGTTTTCCATCGGATTGGACAGTCCGCCAAGATGCCGTGACTGCTCAATAGTTAAGATCTCCCGGCCTCCCCCAGTATCGGAGAGAGTACCTAAAAAGGGAATTTAAAAGCATCCATTGCAGCTATTAATCAAACTTCAATTCGAGCCACCGAGCTGGAATACCCTT
>VGGW01000289.1 GCA_016868395.1 Bacteroidota bacterium
CTCTCTCAGCCGTCAGCATTGCCCTCCTCACTATTTATGACATGGTGAAAGCAGTAGACCGTACGATGGTCATCTCAAATATCCACTTAGTGGAAAAGAGCGGTGGGCGAAGTGGCACATACGTTTCCAAGGATTCGGTGAAAGCCAAAAAAGGCAAGTCCGCGAACAAGAAAACCTAGTCTGTCCAATTCCTGTCCAAATGGAGAGGAAAATGGCATCAATTAGACCAAGAAATAATAAATGGCAAGCACGCGTCATCCGTAAGGGTCATCCGACAATTGCAAAGACATTTCTTTTAAGGCAAGACGCAGAGAAATGGGCGAGAAGTATTGAGCTTGAAATTGATCGTAGCGCTTTCGTCAATACAAGTTTTGCTCAAAAAACTTTATTCAAAGAAATCCTTCAAAAGTATCTTAGTAATGTCACACCCAATATGCGCTGTTCTGATAATCAAGTAATTCGTGTCAAAAAATTAATGAAGCATCCGATAGCTCAAACTAATATGTCAAACCTATCGCCGAAACTTTTAGCAGATTATCGTGATGAAAGATTGAAGATAGTTAAATCTAACACCGTGATAAGAGAGCTAGCCGTCATTTCATCTATCATCAACCATGCAAGACGAGAATGGGAGCTTCACATTGAGAACCCTGTCGCCATGATCAAAAAGCCTACTATGCCTCAGGGGCGAGAGAGAATTTTGAACGATGAGGAACTTCATAAGTTATATATTCAGCTAGAAAAGATTAGTCCTTGGTATAAACCACTTATAGAGTTTGCTCTAGAGACTGCCATGAGACGTGGTGAATTAATGTCATTACTTTGGGAAAATGTTAACTTTGATAAATCTGTAGCCTTTTTACCACTCACTAAGAATGGTGACTCAAGATACGTTCCACTTTCAACAAGAGCGGTTAGGATTCTTAAATCATTGCCAAGAGATATTGAAGGACGTGTATTCCCCCTTAATAAGGATACTGTTTCTGTTCTTTTTTTAAGAGCGACGAGAAGAGCCGAGCTAGATGATGTTCGCTTCCATGATTTAAGACATATGGCGATTACAAAGCTTGCATCTGTATTTTCAAATCCATTAGAGCTTGCAACTATTAGTGGGCATAAATCTCTAAGTATGCTCAAACGCTATACACACTTAAAAGCCGAGGATTTGGTAAAAAAACTTGGTTAGATTTGTCTAGAAAGCTTTAAAAACAAAAGAAGCTAAAGGATTATTATTTGGCAAACATCTATATTGTGAGTCAGGAAATTTTTTTAGAAGAGCATTTTTAATCTCTTCACAGCCTTCGAAGTTATTGTAAAAGCCATACATAACTGAAGTCTTCTCCCACTCTCCAAACATATTATATTTTTCAAGAGTTACTACCTCTGACTTGCTACAGGAAGATAGAAATATAACTAAAAATGTAAGAATTATAGTTTTCATCTAATGGAAACCTAAATAGGTTTACTTTCTTCACAAATGCCTTCAAATACTTCATGTGAGGAATTAATGGAGAAACGCTTCATGTAAGCTGCTTTTTTTTCATCATCTCTTATGTCATAGCTTTTGTCATAGCTTTTTTCAATGAATACTTTTCTTGAAATCCTATCGAGATTGAAATAAGTGTATCTTCCATCATTATATTTACTATGTGCAATTAATGAATGAGGAAATACCTCAACACTTCTTGACTCATCTTTAGCACTAAAATAATAGTCTGCCCAACCCGAATCTATTGTTGCATCGGGTTTTAGAAAAGGGTAATTATAGAAAGTTATAGAAAGAGATATAATTTTTTCATTTTTATTCGTAGAAACTTCATCTTTTTTATTAGTTAATATTTGACTTTCGCTTCCGTGGCATGACATTGAAATTTTTTTTGTGAATAATTTTTCACTTATAAATCCAAGTATAAGTAGCAAAATGAAAATTCCAAATAAAAGTTGGAATAATTTTTTTGTAAGAATTAAAATTTTTGTAATCATCAATTACCTCTTAGGTAATCTTCCACCCGCATCTAAACACTCTTTCAATATCTTATAAGGCGTAGAGTTTTTTGAGTAATTTGAAATTTATTCATTTGTATAAAATTACTGCACAACCTAAATTCTTCCATTCTTCAATATTAGATTTTTTTGTTTTTTGAAACACATCATACAATTTACTTAATTCTGGTTTACATGTGTAATTGTTATCTGCACATTGTTTCATATGCTTTGCATCAAGATTAAATGCATTTGTTAGTCTATTATCTAAAGATTGGCATTTTTCCTTTACATTTATAAAATATTCTTCTGAAAATACAGAAGATGATATAAGAATGAGAGTAGTGA
>VGGW01000290.1 GCA_016868395.1 Bacteroidota bacterium
ATTGCTGTATATCTTCTTATGTGACATATTAGAAAATTGTTAACTCAGGAATAGCAATCACAAAGCGTGCTCCCCAATCACGTACATAATTTAATTGCTGTGATATTTCAGTTTTGAGATTCCAAGGAAAGATAATTATATAATCTGGGCAATATTCTTTCAGAGAAGATTCGGCTAAAACAGGAATTCTCGACCCAGGCAAAAATTTTCCTTGCTTGAATGGAGATGCATCTATTACAAAAGAAATAAGGTCGGCTCCTTTGATTCCACAAAAATTTAGCAATGTATTGCCTTTTGCCGCTGCTCCATATCCAACTACTTTTTTATCTTCTTTTTTACTTTGAATCAAAAAATGCAAAAAATCAAATTTTATTTTCTCAACTTTTTCTTGAAACCCTTGATAATATTTCGAAGTATTCACACCTAAATCTTTCTCCAATTTTAGCATATTGGCAACAGAAGGCAATACTTCTTTTGAAGTATCTTCTTTGTGTTTTGCAAATATTCTTAAACTTCCTCCATGAGTTGGCAATTCTTGAACATCAAAAAATTCAAGCCCCTGTTTTTCAAAAACCGATTTTAAGGCCGTAAATGATAAATACGAAAAATGTTCATGATAGATGGTATCGAACTGATTGTGCTGAACCAAGTTACAAATATGCGGAAATTCAAAAGTATTAACGCCGTTAGCTTTTAAAGCCAATTTTACTCCTTTTACAAAATCATTGATATCGGGTACATGCGCCAAAACATTATTGCCTAAAATTAAATCAGCTTTGGCCAATAGTTTTTCGGAAGCCAATTTTGACCCAAAATAATCTACAATACTTTCTATACCCTTATTCTTAGCTAAGGATGCTGTATTTGCAGTAGGCTCTATGCCCAGCACAGGGATATTTTTTTCTTTGAAATACTGTAACAAATATCCATCGTTCGATGCAATTTCTATAACCATTGAATCCGGGTTATACCTAAATCTCTCTGTCATTTCATCGACATAGTTTTTTGCATGTGCCAACCAAGATGAACTGTATGAAGAAAAATAGGTATATTCATCATTAAAGATATTTTCTGCCTTTTCAATTTCATCAACTTGGACAAGCCAGCATTTTTCACATACAAATACTTTTAATGGATAGTAGATTTCAGGAGAATTGACATTATCCAACTTTACCATTGCATTTGAAGGAGGACAAGTTTGTAAATCACAAAATACGTGCGTTAGATTATTGTTGCAATGACGACATTTCATATTTATAAATCGTTAAAGTTTTTATCTCTATCTGAGATAATTATAGGATTGATGGGTAATGTAAGTTTTATCTTGGGGTCATCAAAACGAACTCCCGATTCAAATTCTGGCATATAATATTCATCATGGAGATAAACTAAAGCAGAATGATCTTCTAAAGTCAAAAAACCATGTGCAAATCCTTTTGGAATATATAGCATCTTACAGTTATCTTGACTCAACTCTACTTGAAAAACTTTTAAATAAGTTCTTGAATGTTCTCTCAAATCTAAAACACAATCTAAAACCTTTCCTTGCACACATCGAATCACCTTAGTTTCTTGAAATGGTGAATTTTGAAAATGAAATCCTCTCCACGTATACTTATCAGAATTAAACGAATGATTCATTTGCTTCCACTCAGAATGATACCGATTAATTTTTTTTGAAAAGAAATTATGATCAAATGTTCTCATAAACCAGCCTCTTTCATCTCCTTTTTTTTCAAGTTGAATTACATATAAGTCTTCAAATTCTGTTTCTTCTATTTGCATCTAACAAACTGGTTTAATTGTTCCTCTGTTAGTATCTTTTTTGAATGATAAAATTCCCTGTACCAGTCAATTGTTTTTTGAATAGATGTTTCATTCGCCCATTTAGGTTGCCATCCTAACTTTGACTTGTTAATATTCAAACTCAAATGCCCCGCTTCATGAAAATGATTATTCTCAGTATCTACTTCATAATCGATTCTATCCCAGATATTTTTGGATATTTTCAAAACCTCTCTTACTGTTAATACATCTCGCTCCTCAGGGGCAAAATTCCATCCTTCTGCAAATTCTTTCTCACCATTTAACAAACGAGCACCCACCATCAAATACCCATTAATAGGTTCTAAAACATGTTGCCAAGGTCTTGTGGCATTGGGATATCGAATATTGGTTTTTTTATTTTGTATAGTACTTTTGATGATATCAGGAATCAATCGATCCAAACTCCAGTCCCCTCCCCCAATAACATTTCCTGCTCTAGCAGATGCCAATAATATCTGGTGGTTAAGGAGATAATCATTAAAGTTAAAATAAGA
>VGGW01000291.1 GCA_016868395.1 Bacteroidota bacterium
TAGGCTAGAAAATATGGAATCTGACAAAAAAAATTCCTTATCAACTGGATAAACTATAATTTTAGGCATGAATGAGAATAAACTAATTGTTGACCTGCGAAGTGATACGGTAACTAGGCCAACACCGGGAATGTTAGAGGCCATGTATAGCGCGAAAGTTGGAGATGACGTGTTTGAAGAGGATGAAACCGTCAACGCTCTACAAAAGAAAGCGGCAGCCATATTTGGCATGCAAGACGCACTTTTTTGCCCTTCAGGAACCATGACAAACCAGATTGCCATCAAACGTTTTACTAATCCGATGGAAGAAGTAATTTGTGATGAAACTGCACATGTTTATCGTTATGAAGGTGGTGGAATTGCCTATAATTCAATGGCATCTGTCCGTTTGCTGTATGGCGACCGCGGTAGACTCAGTGCCGAGCTGATCGAACCCCATATCAATCCGGATAATGTTCACTATCCAAAAACCAGTTTGGTTGTCCTTGAAAATACTGTCAATCGTGGAGGAGGAAGTTTTTATAATTTAGATCAGATCGAACCCATCTATCATCTATGCCGATTAAAAAATATCAACCTGCACCTTGATGGTGCCCGGATTTTTAATGCATTGGCAGAATCTGGAGATGATCCCAAAGCCTATGGAAGAATGTTTGACGGGATATCAGTTTGTTTATCTAAAGGTCTAGGCGCACCGGTTGGATCTTTATTACTTGGTAGCAAAGAAACTATTTACCATGCACGAAGAATTCGAAAAGCACTGGGTGGGGGTTGGCGACAAGCTGGTTTCCTGGCAGCTGCCGGAATTTATGCCTTGGATCATCACATAGGCCGATTAAAAACGGATCATAGGAATGCAAAAACTCTGGCACAAACACTGGTCAATTTATCCTATGTCAGTAGCATTATGCCGGCTGATACCAACATTGTGATTTTTGAGCTTAATCAAAGACTGAAGCCGGATGACTTCGTGGAAAAACTGAATCATCACGGAATCAAATGCAATACATTTGGCAACCAAATGATCAGGTTAGTAACGCACCTCGATATTAGTAGCGAAAAAATTGATTACACAATTGATATTTTGAAGAAGTTATACTGAAGGAGATGCCGTATTTTTAATCAAAAATCTTATCGCCTAAAACATACATTTGTAAATGGAAAAAATCCTGATAGCCAACCGTGGAGAGATTGCATTGCGTGTGATGCGTTCGGCAAGAGAGATGGGCATTAAAACCGTAGCTGTATTTTCAGAAGCTGACCGCCATGCCCTGCATGTAAGATATGCTGATGAAGCGGTATGTATCGGACCGGCTCCATCTTCTCAATCTTACTTATCGGGAGAAAAAATAATTGAAGCCTGCTTAAAAACCGGAGCTCATGGGATCCATCCGGGCTATGGATTTCTATCAGAAAATGCCGCATTTGCAAGAATGGTTAAAGAAGCCGGTTTGATACTCATCGGACCATCTCCCGAAGCGATGGAAATTATGGGAAATAAACTTTCGGCAAAAGCGGCAGCGATGAAGTTCAATATCCCTATGGTACCCGGAACTGAGGAAGCCGTTACAGATATTCAAATTGCTCAAATGAGAGCTCAGGAAATTGGGTTCCCCATTCTGATTAAAGCAGCAGCCGGTGGTGGTGGCAAGGGTATGAGAATTGTAGAAAAACCAGAAGATTTCATCGAACAAATGGATTTAGCTGTATCTGAAGCAAGCTCAGCCTTTGGCGATGGATCAGTTTTTATAGAACGTTATGTTTCATCGCCCAGACATATAGAAATTCAGGTTTTAGGCGATAATTATGGGAATATTGTGCATCTTTTTGAACGGGATTGTTCAGTTCAGAGAAGGCATCAAAAAGTTGTGGAAGAGGCCCCATCTGCAGTCCTTAGCAAGGAATTAAGGATGAAAATGGGCGAAAGTGCAGTAAATGCTGCCCGCTCCTGCAATTATATCGGAGCAGGAACTGTGGAATTTATTCTGGATGAGAATCTCAATTACTTCTTTCTGGAGATGAACACAAGATTACAGGTTGAGCATCCGGTTACGGAAATGATTACGGGGCTTGACCTCGTAAAAGAACAGATTAAAATTGCCAGAGGTGAAAAATTAAGTTTTAAACAAGAAGATTTAAAGATTCGCGGACATGCCATAGAAGTAAGGGTTTATGCGGAAGATCCGGCAAATAATTTCCTACCGGATATAGGAAAACTTCAGACCTACAGCATTCCTAAAGGCCCCGGTATACGCGTTGATGATGGTTTT
>VGGW01000292.1 GCA_016868395.1 Bacteroidota bacterium
TAAAAATATATACTCAAGTTAGGTCAGAAGAAGTGGAAGCCGCACTCCCAAATAGACCGCTTATGAATAACAGCAATACTAAAACAAATGTGTTCCTACTTAGGAGAAATAACTGAAATATGTTACGACTCATTTAGCCAATATCCAGTAGACTTGGACAAAGATACATAAATTTCTTTAAATTTGCCTTGCCACAGCATGTTTACAGTAAAGAAAATTAACTTAAATTAAATTTATCGCTAAACTTGAAGAATGGTACTTCCAAAAATCATTGAAAACCGTCGGAAAATCCTTCTTGACGTTTTGAAGGAAGTATCTACTTTTCATACAGAACTTTCCATAGCTACTGGTTACTGGGATTTAGAAGCCATTCGAATGCTAATGACTGAATGTGAAAGTATGAAAAAAATCAGATTATTAATTGGTAGAGAGCCTTTAATCAATCGCTACCAATTAAGTATGCCTGAAAATGATTTTCCTGACCAAGATTTTAAATCTGACTTGGCTAAACTCAAACCCGAATCGTATTATAAAAGTTTGATTTCAGAAATAAAAGAATGGATTACTGATGGAAAACTCGAAGTAAAAGTTTATAAGTCTAATTTTTTACATGCAAAGTGCTATATTTTTGGAAATTATGATTCTGAGAATGCGGTAGGGATAATTGGATCATCTAATTTTACTAAAAATGGCCTAATCGGAAACAATGAATTGAATTCTCTTGAATCTGACCACCGTATAGTGTCATTCAAACCAAGAAATCAGAATCAAGAAGTAGGACACTTAGCCTGGTTCGATAGCTTTTGGAATGACCCAAATTCAATCACCTGGAATGAAAGTTTTACAAGCATTCTCGAGAGCTCGCCTGTGGGTGACAAATTGTACAGTCCGTATGAAAGCTACATCAAAACTTTGTTTGAAATATATAAAGATGAATTAATAGATGAAGAATTTTTGGTTTCAACTAGCGGCAATAAAAGAAGTCTATTTGAATTTCAACGTAAAAATGTTCAATCGTTGCTTCGAAGATTAAAAAAATATCGTGTAGCTATGCTTGCAGACTCAGTTGGTTTAGGTAAAACACTAACCGCAATTAATGTAATTAAGCAATATTCAGAGGATAGCGAAGGTAAAAAACGAGTAGAAGTAATTTGTCCGAAATCCTTAGTTCAACAATGGACAAAGGAATTGGCGCAGGAAGAGATTTATGGACTCAAGCCACTTACTCTCCAAAATTCAAATGAGATTAGCGCAAAACGAGAGCTAGATTCAATAGCAAGTGTCTCACTATTTGTGATTGACGAATCGCATAATTTGAGAGCCAGCAATGGCCAGCGTTTTAATCAATTTCTCGAATGGATAAGAGCTAACAAGAAAGCCCATGTTTTATTGCTGACAGCAACACCTATAAATAACGAATTAAGTGATTTAACAAATCAAATTCTTTTAGGAACAGGTGGAGATGCAGAAGTTTTGAAAATGACTGTAACTGATGATAATTTTCAAACAGAGCAGAGAAGTTTTTATCAAGTAGTAACAAATTTACAGAAAAAAGTAAATCAAGATTTAAAGCGGAATGGAACAATAGATTATGAAAATATAAAGCAAACCATGAGTACTGTTATACGAGCTTTTGTTGTTAGGCGCACTCGCCAGGGAATCGAAAATGAATATGGTTATCTTGAAATAGACGGTGAAGTAAAGAAATTTCCTAAAGTTAAGTCAGAAGTTCTCGAATACGGACATCTAGATAAGTGTCTTGAGGATGTCAAAAAAGTAAGATCAACAAAAATAGATTTAGAAAAAATTTACAATGTTGAACCAAGCGCTTTATTGTCAAACATGGGGATTTTAAATCATCCACTCCGTCTTCTAGAACAAAAGCCGCAAATAGCCCCTAACAATTCTTGTTATGAAAATCCTTCTTTTTATTTATTTCAATTGATTCTAAGTTTAGGATTTATTCCATATCGGTGGAAAATTTACCAGACAACTTACTATGGTAAAAGCCGAAGTGATATTCAAGAGATGCGACTTAACTCAGAAGAGAGCAAAAAACTACTTTTACAATTAGGAATGTATGGAATTCTGCGTACAGTATTTTTTAAACGTCTTGAATCTTCTGCTTCAGCATTGTATTCCTCAATAATTAATTACGAAAGAAAGTTATTAGCTTTTGAAAAAGGATTAAAGGAGGGACGTGTTGTTGCGGTAAGCGATATTGAAGCCCTAGAAGAATCCTTTTATCAAGAAGATCCTG
>VGGW01000293.1 GCA_016868395.1 Bacteroidota bacterium
ACGGCAGAATTGTTTATGATTTAAATGCCATTGCGAGTGCAGCTCCACGAAATTGAAGCAATAATTTCTAGACATGAGCTAGATGATATTATTTTTTAACTAATCAGCACAAAATTTTAAATTGACCATTTTGTGTTAATGTCTAAGGTCTTAAGAAAATTCACCATGAGAAAAATCTCAATTTTAATTATATCCATTTTAATTAGTGCTTCCATTTCCAATGCACAAGGTAAACTATACAATACCCTGATTAAGGGCGGCAGGGTAATTGATGCCAAAAATAATATCAATGCACTGCTTGATGTTGCCATCAAGAATGGAAAGATTGCTAAAGTTGCCCAAAATATAGACCCTGCTCAAGCGGAGCAAGTAGTGAATGCAAAGGGCATGTACGTCACGCCGGGTCTGATCGATGTGCATGCACACGTTTTCTGGGGCACACAGCCCAATAGTTATTTAATGAATGGTGATGTTGGTGTAACAGCTGATGGGTTTAGTTTTCGTTCCGGGGTGACTACTATGGTAGATTGTGGTGGCCCGGGATATAAATCATTCGAAATATTCAAAAGAAACATCATTGATAAGTCTCAAACAAGAATATTAGCGTTCTTAAATATTGTCGGTGAAGGCATGAGAGGAGGTGATTATGAACAGGATGTCAGTGATATGGATTACAGGCTCGCAGCAAAGGCGGCAATCGATAATAAAAAACATGTGGTTGGATTTAAACTGGCACATTTTACCAATCCCGACTGGACTCCGGTTGAACGGGTGGTTGCTGCCGGTAAATTAGCCGATATGCCTGTAATCATTGATTTTGGGGGTGGTAAACTTCCAATTGAGGATCTGTTTTTTAAGTACCTGAGACCGGGTGATATTTATACGCATGTGTTCACCGAGTTGGAAAGAAGAGATCCGATTGTAGACCTTAAAACCAGACAATTGAGGCCATTTGTTATCCCTGCCCAAAAGAGAGGAATTATCTTTGATGTAGGATTTGGTGGAGGAAGTTTTAATTTTAATCAGGCAATCCCGGCAATTAAGGCGGGCTTCTTACCTGATCTAATGGGTACTGATCTTCATACCGGGAGTATGAATGGCTCCATGAAGGACCAGTTAAATGTCTTGTCGATTCACCTCGCTATGGGAATGGATCTTCCTTCTGTCATCGAAAGAAGTACATGGAAGCCTGCCCAAGCCATTAAGAGAACTGAATTAGGCCATCTATCTGAGGGGGCAATTGCTGATGTTGCAATTCTAAGCATGCGTGAGGGTAAATTTGGATTCCGTGACATCGCCATGAATAGGTATGAAGGTGCCAAAAAATTAGAATGTGAGATGACCATTAAAGGTGGAAAGATTATGTATGATTTAAACGCAATCGCTTCAAATTTGAGCAGGTAGTCTTTTGAATAATTTACCAACAATATTTTCCTTCATGCAAAAGAAACTATATCTTTTAAGTTTTCTGCTGATTTATTCTTTTTGCAACCTGAATGCACAAAACAATTCAAATTCAAAACGAATTTATGGTATCGTCATCAAAGGCGGTCACCTGATAGATCCGAAAAGCAATATTAATGAACCTATGGATATAGCAACAGAGATTGCTACACCATCGGTTATGGGGCAGCCTGCTGTAGAACCCAGAATTGCCCTGATTGCCAAAAACATTGATACTGCTTTAGCACTTCAGGTTGTAAACTCAAAGGGAATGTACGTAACACCTGGATTAATTGATATTCATACCCATGTTTTTTATGGTCATTCTAAAACCGACTATTTGAGCAATGGTTCTATTGCCGTTCTGCCCGATAGCTACACTTTCAGAACAGGTGTTACTACGGTTGTTGATGCCGGTGGAGCCGGGTGGAAATCATTCCCAACCTTTAAAAAGAATATAATCGATCTCTCTGCTACCAGAGTATTTTCAATGCTCAATATCGTGGGAGAAGGAATGCGAGGAGGCGATTTTGAACAGGATATAGAGGATATGGATCCGGAAAAAACAGCAACTGTAGCCATAGAAAATAAGGATCACGTAGTGGGCTTTAAGCTGGCTCATTTTAGCAAGGCAGATTGGACCCCGGTAGAGCGGTTGACTAAAGCCGGCCGGACTGCGGATATGCCGGTTATGGTTGATTTTGGAAGTGGTAATCAATCACTGGAAGAATTATTTTTTAAATATCTCCGTCCCGGTGATATCTATACTCATTCTTTCTGTTATGTCCCGG
>VGGW01000294.1 GCA_016868395.1 Bacteroidota bacterium
CGGTGGGATTGGGGCCAGTTTGCATCCCCTAAAAAGAGCCCGCACAGAACTGCTATCGACAAGAGCCTTGGACCAGTCGATCTTGTCCGCCAACCCCAACTCATCAAGGAGTACCTTCCAGACCTTTTGCCAGACACCGGCAACCTGCCAGTCCCGCAGGTTCCGCCAGCAGGTCATGCCACTGCCGCAGCACAACTCCGGTGGCAACAGTTCCCACGCCGTTCCTGTTCTGGCAACGAACAGAATTCCCGTCAGGGCCAGACGGTCCGGAACACGGGGACGACCGCCCTTGGGATTTCGCTTGACGGGGGGAAGGAGAGGCTTCATCCTATCCCGTAGGTCCGTCAAAAGGGGCTTGGCCATCTCTGGTCCTCCTTGACCAGATCAAACTTAACCTTTGCAGCTGTAAGGTCAAGATCTTTTGTTAGAGCCCCTTAATAAAGCCAGTAATTAGCATGGGAGATGTAATGTCTAGCTTTCTTTCTGAAGAGGATATGGAGCAAACCTTTTCTCGAATCCTTATAGAAAAATATACTGATACACCTGGAGGTTACCTTGCATTTATTCGTGATAATCCTTGGGCTTTTAGTAATGATTATTTGGCATCACTAATTTTGCCATCTTGGAATGAGCCTACATTCAAAACAAACTCTAATGCACAGTCTGCGATGAAAAATTTTGGAATTGATAAGATTTTTATGGAACATTGGAAGCCCAGAAGATTAAAAGATAACACCCATATTATTAAAGGGTTTATTAAATTCCTTGTTAAGGATTATTTAAATATTAACTTAGATGAAATAAGTGGCAAAGATTTCCTTTCTATCTTCAACAAGCATAATACAGAAAAAAATTTGAAGGAAGAAAAATGGATACAAAGATATGAAACCAATATAAATATGAATTTACTAATTCCTTTTGATAAAACATCAGAATATACAAAATATTCCCACTGTCTATATCATTATTATCCTGGGAAAGATTGGATGAGTCACAACAATATTGATCCTCTAATGTTTAATCATGCAGTAAGAAAAACAGAGATTAGTGAAAATCGTTTCATTTCGTTGCTTGAAAAAGTATACTTATTTCATTCAGAAGAAGTGCAGGAATTTGTAGGAAGACCAAGGCATGATGAGAAATATATCACAGAAGCTAAGCTTGCATTAGTTAACGACCCTTCTTTTTTTAAATTTTCATTTCTTAAAAATTACATTAGCGTTAAAACTATAGATAATTTGGATGGTTCGTTTGCATCACTCAAGTTGCAGCTTGCAAATCTGTTCAAAGATGACCTTGAAAGCGCTGGTTGTAATGTCAAATCTACTTATGAAACGTGGTCTAAAAATAAATTTTTATTGGAAAATCCAATCGATTTTTATAAGAAATGTATGCTTACAAATAGTAGACATGTCGATTATCACCATCTTCTACCAAAGTCAAATTTCCCCCAATATATATATGATCCTAATAATATTGTACCTCTTAATTATGGCTTTCATATGTGGATTCACCGAAAGGCCTTGGCTGGCGAATTTCGTGACTTATTCAAAAAAAGGTACGATAAATGTATAGAAAATTGGATTAATTTGTATAATAAGTCACGACATTCGATAGATATCTTTAAGCCTATTCTGTTGGATATGAAAAAAAAATATGACGATTCTTCTGGTGAAGATTTATGAAATTAATTGCTAATAAGCGGCTCCAGCAGATCATGATACATCCAATTGCTAGTAAAGCCTGATGGATGTCAGCGCGCTTCTTATAACAACCCTGAAGAGCCGTTGATGGAACTGCCATGCGAAGACGCTTTCGTTCATGGAGCGATGCTTGCCCAGGCCGCTTTAGTGTTCGGTGCGCCGTCTCGCGATCCTTGGGATGATTCTTCTAAGTCTGAGTGATTTGAGGATATTTTTCTCGCAACATTAGCCCGGTGAGTGTGCACGGGGTGGGATTCGCTTTTTTTCCGCGTCTATCCACTTGAAAAAAAAGAAATTATTTAGGGATTGCAAAACTTGTTAAGCAACTCATCTCAAGTTACTTTTCAGGCTTTTTGACAGAAAGAAGCAACCAGTCAGTTTCGAAGGACCTAGCATCAGTTCACCAATGCTGGTGCTGAATTCAAGCGACACGGATTCATGGCAATTTCTTCTCCTTCAACCAATAGGCTTGGAAGGTAATTAATGTTTCGAAACTATGTATCCTGTTTTGCTTGAGATCACGGTTAATG
>VGGW01000295.1 GCA_016868395.1 Bacteroidota bacterium
TCCTTCTTGTTTTTGACATACTTCCTAAATTTAGTGACTTAATTGTTTTTACAATTCTGTCCAGCCATTTAGGGGGTCAATACAAAATATAACTCTACCAAAATCGTAAATAAGTACTTTATGTTTCATCGAACTTTAAATTGAAGCAATTATAGAAACTGGAGTCCCGTCTAAACCATTTATCATGAGAGGAAGGCATGAAATTGACTTAGGAGAATTAATCAATTTAGAAAGATCCATGTCTTCAATGAGTAGAATTGGCTTATCTCCACCCAAAAACATTATATGAGCTTCTCTCCCAAGTTCCCTATTCTGATACGAAGTCAAAGAAATGAAATCCATTCCAATGACTTTTAGATTTGGGAAATTTTCCCTCAACTTAGTTGCAAATATTGGAGCAAAACCCGGGTTGTATTTCCAATATTTTTCTTCTCCTCTATACTTACCAAACCCTGTTTTAATTATTAAAAAATCTGTTTCTTCTGGTATCTTATTCATTTCATTATCTGACAAACTGAAAATTTCATTCTCGTCAGCTTTTCTTAAAACCAAGTAAGGCTTATCAAACACCCAAAAATCAGCACTATAATTTTCAGAAGTTTTCCCATTTTCAAAAAAATGATTCGGAAAGTCTATGTGAGTGCCAGAATGATTTTGTAATGATATTTGTTTCGTATTTGCAGTATCTCCATTATGAATAGAGCGATCCGGAGAAATTGATATTCCTTTAGCACCGCCATATAATGGAGTCGAGTGATCCAAGAAATAAGATAGATAGATGTATTTGGTAGAATTATTCATCATTCGCTTTTTGTTGAAAAAGCTTCGGCTTTAAACCCTCATCAAGAAGATCTTGATATATTTCATAAATAGAATCAAGCACCCCTTGCCCAAGGTCATGAAAATCCTTAGGCATTAATTTCAATGCCACTTTAGGCTTGAAAGAATATGGAGTAATTTTGTAGTGACCGGCCATCTTATCATTTGTAAATACAAGCTCGATATCATCGCCCATAATCTCTTTGATCATTAAGAGTAGTTCTTTTACTTTCATAGTTTGTGGACCGGTAATCATTAAAAAACTATTTCTGTACTTTTGCTCCAATGCATCAACACTTAATCTAGCTGCATCTAAAATATTCACATAATCTCTAATTTCCTCACCATCTCCATTCCTTACAATCTTACCTTCTAATAAAGCTTGTCGGATAGTGTTTCTAATAAAATTAAAATTATTTGCTCGCTTGCCATACAAAGACCCATAACGAAGAACAGTAAAATCAACATTATATTCTTTGTAATAATTTTCTATGAACAATTCACATGCCTGTTTTGAACTTCGATAAAATGATCCATGATCACTATATACATATATCGTACTAGAATATACAAACCGCTTTATGCCATACTCGCGACACGCATCAAGAATGTAAATTGTTCCATTGATATTAAAAATAGCAGACTCAACAGGATTATCTCTTGCTTCCTGTATATCAGCCATAGCTGCAAAATGATACACTATTTCTGCATCTTTCACTGCACTTCGTACAGCATCCCTGTTTAGAATATCACCAATTATCATTTTTTGATTCGGCAAAAGATATTGAGACCTATTCCAATCAAAAACCGTCACTTCATGGCCTCGAAGCGTAAGTTCGTCCGCAACATGACTTCCTAGGAATCCTGCTCCACCAAATACTATAATTTTACTCATGATATTGATTTACCTTTATAAATACTTTAGGAGATTCTCAACAGCCATTTTACCTTGATTAACAACATTTTCATAAGTTCTTGACCCAATGTGGGGGGTAATTAAAATATTTTCGTGTTCAAGAAAAGGATGATTATTCACCATTGGCTCTTCTTCAAGAACATCTGTTAAATAGCCCATTATTTTACCGGATTTAACACCATCAATAATAATATTTTGATCGACTAACCCCGCTCTAGCAGTATTTATAATAATAATGCCATTTTTCATAACTGACAATGCTTCAGAATCTATAATAAATCCTGTTCCTGGACTTAATGGAAGATTCAAACTTATAATATCACTTTGAGAAAATAAATCGCCTAAAGTTTTACAATAATTGAAACCATATTCTCTCGCAAAATCCTCACTTTTGAATTTGTCAAAAGCAACTACATGCATACCAAAGGCAATCGCTCTTTTTATTACTTCTT
>VGGW01000296.1 GCA_016868395.1 Bacteroidota bacterium
TACGTCCGTATAAAAACGAACATGTGTTGCTTTAGTGTTTAACACGTGTTCGTTTCTAGTCTTATTACCTCATGGACTGACGCTCCAAGTACCTTTTGAACTCCCGAAACTTAGGTAAGTATCTATCGTATTTATAGCGTGGTTTCCATCCCCTTAAAATCCATTTCCTAAGCTTCCAACGCGTCTTCTGTGTCTCTGATAGATACAATCTACCACCATTTTCTAACCATCGTTTATAGCCTTCTAAAGCAAGTTTTTTTTGGCCCCCAAGCATGCGTTTACTCGTAGCTTCAGCAACTCTTTTCTTACCTTCAATAGAGGTGGCGCCTGTAGACTTTCCTCCATGTAATTTACATCTACCATTACTCATAGGTCGACCCAAACAAGGATTACCTGTTGTTCGTGCATAAGCACCACAGAATTTTCTACTTATATCAATTGTTTTGGAGCGAGGGAGTTTTACCTCCCTCGGGTAGTTTTCTGATTGGCAATCGACCCAACTTACCTGATTCTCCAGGGTCAATTCTTTAATGATTTTGCCATCTGCCATCTTAAATCTCGCTATTTATCGATACTTCCTATATTTTGAGGTAGGTATTGGTTCTGTTATTGGTGCAGGTAAAAGTACAAGTAAAGGTTTAAGTAAAAGAGCATTATTTTTTTTCTCCTAGAATGTCGTCAACAACTGAGTACTTCTGTAACTCATGTAATTTTTTTTGTCTTCCATCTTTAATAACTGTTCTTGTTTTGATTAAAAGAATTTTATTTTTAAAAACTTTAGTCGAAAGTCTATCTTTACGAGAGTTCAAGTATCCAAGACTTAGCATTTGACTTACAAGTTTTGATCCTTTCGGTGCTTTTACTCTTCTATTTTTTCCCACAGGGCACATAAGATCTGTCACGTTGTACCAAGCGTTAATCTGCTTCTCAAAAAAATCGCCATACGTTAAAATCTTAAATGTAATTTTTAACTTTGCGCCGAATGTCCCTTTAATTGTCTCCTGCGAGACGAACATAGCCTCATAGGTATTATCGGGAATAATTTCATCCCTCCCCCAATCCACTTGAATCTCAAATTCGGCATCATCTCTATTGGAACTGTCTCCTGACATAACTAAAAATCTTTTTTAGTGATTAATTTTTGATTAAGAATCCATTCAATTAACCATTCATTGAAATCACGAACATATGCCTGTCGAATTAAATCAGGATTGTTATATGCATCAAAATCTATAATTTTTTCTATGTCATACTTACCGTAATAGTAAGATATTTTTTGTTTAGTCATTTCGCTAACCTCTCACTCAAATAATATTTCTCTCTTGCAGCTGTGAGATTTTTGAAATCATTCGGATTTAACAGTGATGATCTTTTTAAAATTGAAGAGTGCAGATTAGAAACAAGGCTTCTTAATTCATCTTTTGTCTTTCCATTTATTTTCGCCGAAAAAATTGTTTCAATTTCTTCATCTAACCAACCAACTGATCGTGCACCAATAGGTATAGGTTTTGGAAAGAGGCCTTCAGATATTAATTTGTAGATTGAGCTTCTAGATAATCCAAATTTTTCTTGGATAGCAGGAAGCCTTAGAAATTTGTTCATTGACGAATCCTTTATTAAAGACTCGCCATTTTTGGTAAGCGAGTCGGGTTTAAGTTATTAAAATTTGCATAATTTTGTTCACTTTCCTCTTCACTTTTATTCGCTTTAAGTAGTTGCTACTGAATAATTAAAAAAAGAATTCAGTACCATCATTGTATAAAATAATTTAAGTAAATGCAAGAAAATTCTCATATAACCTATTGATTTTAATAGTTTAATTTTAAGTTAAACAATCGACTTAATTTTATCCAAATAATCAGCATATTGCTGCATCATTCGTTTTCGCTGATCTAAAAATTTGGTGCGGTTATAAGCTTCGCCTAAAGCATCAGGAACTCTATGAGCAAGCTGATGTTCAATTATATTTGGATCAATTTCCAATCTTTCATGAATTAATGTTCGAGCCATTGCGCGAAAACCATGAATACTCATTTCATCTTTTGGTATACCTAGCGCCCTCAAAACACCAAGCAAAGTATTGTCAGAAATAAAATTATGCTTAGATACCTCACTCGCAAAAACAAATTCTTTATCGCCTGT
>VGGW01000297.1 GCA_016868395.1 Bacteroidota bacterium
CAACATCATCAGTGGAGGATTGCATGCCGGCAAGAATATTGATCTCCAGGATTTTCTGATTATTCCCGTATCGCCAAAGAGTTATCCGGACGCATTGGACATGATTTATAATGTTTACTGGAAAACGAGGGAAATACTCATTAATAAGGGTTATAATGCTTATTTACTTGCCGATGAAGGTGGATTTGGTCCTGCTTTACCCTCAAACGAATCCGCTTTGGAGATTCTGGGGGAAGTGTTTCATGCCTGTGGGTATAAACCACGCAGGGATGTTGCGATTGCCCTGGATGTGGCCTCCTCACATTTTTATGATGAAGCGAAAGGAATCTATCATTTACATTCAGAAGACCGCTTACTCAGTTCTGAGCAAATGATTGATATGCTTGAAAAGTGGACCATTGACCATCCTGTTATTTCAATTGAGGATGGACTGGCAGAAAATGATTGGGAGGGATGGCAGAACTTAACTCAAAGACTTGGTAAGAATGTTCAACTAATTGGTGATGATCTTTTTACCACCAATAAAATTCGTCTTCAGAAGGGTTTTGACCTGCAGGCCGGAAATTCGATTCTTGTCAAAATGAATCAGATCGGTACAATAACCGAGACTGTCAATGCTTTGCGTATGGCAAAGAATGGGGGGTTTAGTACGGTAGTATCTGCCCGCTCTGGCGAAACCGAAGATGCAACCTTGTCTGATCTTGCCGTCGGGTTAAACGGTGGCCAGATTAAAATTGGTTCTGTTGCGGGATCTTCCAGATTGGCCAAGTATAATCAGTTACTTCGAATCAATGAAGAGATCGGTCAAACTTACATCGGAAGTGCCGTATTTAAATCTTTTAGCTTATATTAAGGTCTGATTCAAGCCAAAGGAAGTTGGTTTGGAATTATAAAATCATAACCATGGAACGTAGAAAATTTATCAGTCTGGGAGCTCTGGGCATTGCCGCTGGAACAACCACGGGTATTGCAGTGGCTGCCGAACAAAATAGAACAAAAAGATATCAAATAGGGAAGAGCCCCTGGCCGGTTTGCCTGGATACAGCTACCATTAGGCCGGCTTCCTTGAAAGAGAAGGTCAGGATTGCCGCCAAAGCCGGCTACGATGCTATTGAACCCTGGGATGGGGAATTGCAGAAGTTTGAAGCCGATGGAGGCAACCTAAAAGATTTGGGAAAAGAAATAAAGGATAATGGATTGTTTGTACCCAGTGTTATCGGACTTTGGAATGCGATTCCTCCAACCCGCGAATTATGGGATAAATCCATTCCGGATACTCGTAATCGGATGCGGATGGCATCAGATATCGGGGCTCAACACGTTCAAACTATTCCAAATACGATTAATCTTAATTATAATCAAAAGTGGGCTGCTGATCGCTACCGTGACATTATTGAAATGGGAATCCAAGATTATCAATTGAATCCGGCATTGGTTTTTGTGAAATATTTTCCTGTCAAAACTTTAGGACAGGCCCTTGGAATTGCCTTGGATGCCAATCACCCCAAGGCAATGGTTATTCCTGATGTTTACCACATGTACATCAGTGAGGGTGGTTTTGAAGGTATAAAATTACTCAAAGGTGAGTCGATTGCCATTTTTCAGTTTAATGATGCGCCTGCATCTCCGTCCTTGGACCAACTTAATGATTCGCACAGGGTTTATCCGGGTGATGGCATTTTACCTTTACCACAAATCTTCAGAGATTTGAAAGGAACGGGTTACAAGGGTTGTATTTCCTTGGAAATGTATAATCCGGAGTACTGGAAGCAAGATTTGATGATGGTGGCAGAAACCGGACTGAGGAAAACTTTGGAGGTGTTGCAAAAGGCGGCGGTGTAAATGTCGCTTTTTAAGGTAGTTGAAGATTTTTGATTTTGAATAGGCTTTAACCTAAGAGTGCCTCCGCCCCCGTGTCCTTGTGAGCGCAGCACCTTGTCATTGCGAGCGCAGCGAAGCAATAACGAGCCTAGCCTTTTGTCATTGGGAGCATAGCGAAGCAAAAGACAATTACCACTAAACTTCATGAGATTGCTTCGTCGTGCCTCCTCGCAATAACCAATACGAATGGGCTGATACAGTTAACTGTCATTTCCAAGCAGGCTGGAACACCCAATCCTTAAAAAAAGATATTA
>VGGW01000298.1 GCA_016868395.1 Bacteroidota bacterium
AGAGTTTACGATTATAATATGAGTACCGGTTTAGCCACTAAATTATATGGTAAATTCAATTTTAAAAAAGGTAATTTGATGGCATTAAGGCATATTATTACACCATCGGTAAATATTAACTATCGACCTGATTTCGGATCTGATCGCTTTGGTTATTTCAGAAACGTTGAAGGTGATACTTCTAGGGTTATCAGTAGGTATTCAATTTATGATAATGCTGTCTTTGGGTCTCCAACAGCAGGAAGAGTAGCAGGAATAGGTTTTAGTTTTGATAATAATATTGAAGCTAAAATAAAGTCTACGGCAGACTCTTCAAAAAATTCGGTGAATATCCCAATTTTGCAAAGTTTGACATTTTCAGGTAATTATAATTTTGCAGCGGAAGCTTTCAAACTCTCAACCATTGGATTTGCCGGAAGAACAGCTTTATTTAAAGAAAAGATTGGTATTAATTTTTTTGGCACTCTTGACCCTTACCAGCTTAATAAGGACGGAAACAGAATCGACGAATTTGCTTTAAAATCCGGTAAAATTGCCCGGTTAACTAATTTTGGACTCTCAACTGATTTTAGTTTTAATTCTGATGCTGCTAAAAATAGAAGTAATAACCTCAATCAAATTGATCAATCGAAGCAAAATCTTTCTTTGAGACAACAAGAAGAATTGAATGCTATAAGTAGAGACCCTAATGCATTTGTGGATTTTAATATTCCCTGGAATGTCAGCGCAGCATATAGTTTTAACTACTCAAAAAACGGACTTCAATCTAATGTTTCGAACACTCTGAATGTCTTTGGAGACTTTAATGTAACCCCAAAATGGAAAGTCCAATATACCTCCGGTTATGATTTTCAAGCCAATAAACTCAGTTTAACCCAATTTTCCATTTACCGAGACCTACACTGCTGGGACCTATCCTTCAGATGGTCGCCTGTTGGAGCCTTTAAATTTTATACTGTAGATTTAAGAGTAAAGGCTTCAATCCTTCAGGATTTAAAGTTGAGTAAACGACGTGATTTCTATAATAATTTTTAAAATGAGAGCAGAAATAATAACCATAGGTGATGAAATTTTGATTGGACAGATTGTGGATACAAATTCAGCATGGATGGCTCAAAAGCTTAATCTGGCAGGTATTTCTGTCAAACAAATCTCATCTGTTTCAGATAATCGGGAACATATAATTGAGGCTTTAAATGAGTCTAAGGATAGGGCAGACCTAATATTGATCACCGGGGGACTTGGTCCCACTAAGGATGATATCACAAAAAAGACCCTTGCCGAATATTTTAACATTGGTTTTCGTTTAGACACTGATGCTCTGGATAATGTGAAACGAATTTTTGAGAAATACAAAGCCCCTTTACTTGAATCTAATATTAAACAGGCAGAGGTTCTTGAAAATTGTATTACTCTTCTCAATTTAACCGGTACCGCTCCAGGAATGTGGATTGAACAGGATAATAAAATTTATATATCAATGCCCGGTGTCCCACATGAAATGATGTACCTCATGGAGGAACAGGTTATTCCCAGAATAAAAAAGGCATTCCGATTACCGACCATTTTCCATCACACAATCCTGACAGGAGGAATCGGTGAATCAATTTTAGCTGAAAGAATAAAAGAAGTTGAGGACTCCTTACCAAAGCACATAAAGTTAGCCTATCTACCTAAGCTAGGAACTGTTAGGTTGCGTTTGAGTGGGATTGGAGAGGATGAAACCAACCTTCAAGCGGAAATTGACAAATATGCCAAAAAGATCATTGAAAGAGTTGCCGAATTTGTCATAGCCGAAAATGATATTCCAATTGAAAGGTTAATTATGGATTTCATGGAAAGCAATCATCTGACACTTTCAGTTGCCGAAAGTTGTACCGGAGGATATATTTCTCATCAAATAACGCAACATCCCGGTAGCAGTAAGATTTTTTTAGGGGCTGCCATTACATATTCCAATTCCTTAAAAATCAAACTTTTGGGCGTTTTAAAAGAAACTCTTGATCAATTTGGAGCGGTCAGTGAAGAAACCGTCTTGGAAATGGCCAAAGGAGCAGTTAG
>VGGW01000299.1 GCA_016868395.1 Bacteroidota bacterium
CCTCATAAATAAAACCAGTATAAATTTGAACTAAGGAAGCACCTGCACGGATCTTTTCCACAGCATCCTGAGGATGATGAATCCCACCAACTCCAATAATCACAAAACTCCCTTTGGAATGTTCTGATAAATACTTAATTATCTCTGTAGAGCGCTTTTGTAATGGTTTTCCACTTAAACCACCACTCTCTGCCAATAATTTACCCGGTGCAGAAAGTCCCTCTCTGGAGAGGCTGGTATTTGTAGCAATGACACCTGCGATTTTGGTTTCTATGACAATCTCAATAATATCATCCAGTTGAGAATTTGTAAGATCAGGTGCAATTTTTAGAAGAATCGGACGGGAAATTTCGTTTTTATTATTTCGCTGCTGAAGGGCATTCAAGATTTTCATCAAGGGCTCTTTCTCCTGCAATTCACGCAAGCCCGGCGTGTTGGGTGAACTTACGTTAACGACAAAATAATCGACAACGTCAAACAAACGATCAAAACACTCAATGTAATCACTCACGGCATCTTCATTTGGGGTACTCTTGTTTTTCCCAATATTTCCTCCAATGAGTACTCCCTTTCTCTGAATATGCCCTAATCGTTCCGCTACCACATCGACACCCTGATTATTGAATCCCATTCTATTGATCAGAGCCTGATCCTCAACTAACCTAAACATTCGAGGCTTTTCATTTCCAGGCTGAGGTAAGGGTGTTACTGTACCAATTTCTATAAAACCAAAACCAAATTCAGCTAAATCCTCAACCATTGAGGCATTTTTATCAAATCCGGCGGCCAATCCTACCGGATTTTTAAACTTTAAACCCATCACTTGCCTTTCAAGACGGTCATCTTCAATTTGAAAAAAAACCTTCCACATGGCCTTAACGCCCCAAATTCGATTAATTCTTCTTAGTCCACCAGTAACCAGATGATGAATAGTTTCAGGATCAAATTGAAATAAGAGATGTTTGATGAGATTGTACATGCCGCGAATTTACGGGTTTGATTCATATTTTCATTTTTAACCGACGAGAAATATACCCATTGTAATTGAGAAGATTATATGCTGAGAAAAGACTAATCTTTATCATTCATATTTTTTTAACAAAAACTATACATATAATTGTACCTTCAACATTTATTCAAACATTGATGTAAATTTTATCATAATTTATTAAGATGGCTTTAACTGAACAAATGCAGGGCCAGGGCACTTGGCTATTCAAACACAGAGGTATACTTCCTTTATTCATATTTTTCATCGGGGCAGGTCTATTCTTAGAAAATGAACTGAACCCTGAAAATTGGATTCTTAAGGAAAAATTCCACCATATACTTTATGAATTTACTTGCCTGGGTATTTCATTTTTTGGTTTCTTCATACGGGTTTATACTGTTGGTTACAGTCGTCCAAATACATCCGGAAGAAATACAAACCAGCAAGTAGCCGATGAACTTAATACCAAAGGAATTTATTCAATGGTAAGAAATCCCCTTTATGTCGGAAATTTTTTTATGTGGCTCGGAATAGCCATGCTTACTGGAAATTTTTGGTTTGTCGTTGCCTTCACTCTTTTTTATTTTCTTTATTACGAGCGGATTATCTTCACAGAAGAAGAATTTTTAAAGCAAAAATTCGGGGAAACATATCTCAACTGGGCACAAAAAACACCAATTATCGTCCCAAAAATCAGCGCTTTCGTAAAACCTGAGTATCGTTTTAACTGGAAAAAAGTCTTTCGCCAGGAAAAAAATGGTTTGACCGCTCTTTTATTGATTTTTTGCTTATTTGATGTCCTTGGTGAACTATTCAAAAAAGATTCAGACGTTAATGAAATTCTCCAGTTGTTTGGACTATTTTCAGTTTTAATCTATTTCATCTTAAAATTCCTAAAATACAAAACGAAAATACTTCAAGATCCCGCCTAAGTCTCATAAATTTATTTCCAGGTTTTTCATAAAACCGATCTCAACGATTTCTCATAACGTGTAAGGTTAA
>VGGW01000300.1 GCA_016868395.1 Bacteroidota bacterium
AATACTGGCGCTAAGGAAGTTGCTGTGGCTTGCCCATTCTGTCGAGTAATGGTTAGCGATGGAGTAACTGCTAAAGGCTCAGATACAAACGTTATTGATGTTGCCCAGGTATTACTTAGATCTATAAAAAAGCAAAATTGAACATGAAGAATTTATCCCAAGCATACGCCTACATTCCGATTCGTTATGGTTCGCTTGGGGTTTCTTTTTTGCTCTCTCTATTTTACAGTAGAGAACTAGGTTTGTTAAATAGAGCAGTTGCGGGCTTTGTATTCCTAGTTAGTGGACTTTTGATTATTTTATTGACACAAGGCTTAGGGCTTAAAGTACTTCAACTACACAATTCTAGAATATTGTCTAAAAAGCTTGCTTTTTCTTACTTAAAGTCAGCCCTATGGTTACTGATAATCGGTCTAGTTGTGTTGAATTTTGGTCTATTTTTATTCTTGCAATCGCTTGGGCACTTAGAGATAAACATCTTTATTGTAGTTTCATTTTATTTCACTATGGCTTTTGGTGGACAGTTATATTATGATTTTCTACTAAGAACCTCAAAGTATTACGATTTAAACTTATTGCTTCTTAACCAAAGTCTGCTTTCTATTCTTTTCTTTTACTTGTTTCTTTTTAATTTCCAATTTAGTGCGTTTACCTCTGTTTTTATCTCTATTAGTCTCGCATTCACTTTCTCTGCGACAATCTCAATATTAAAGGATACCGAAATGCGAAAGTTTCTTGCCCATGCTTTCGAAAACACCGCACTTAAATTTAATCGGTCAAGTCCCACTCGTGAGACCTTTTTTACAAAATCAATGTTAAAAACCTCTTTGATACCAATTGTCGAGAGATTGGACAAGGTCTTCGTCTTACTGTTCTTTCCTCTAGAGGTATTTTCACAAGTCATTGTTGCTCAAAGTTTCCTCTATTTCTTGAAACCAATTCAAGAAATTTGGGTAAATGGTTTGCAATCACCCTCTAGGAAGAATTACTTTAACTTTAGTGCCTTGCCAACCTACATAATTGTTTTCCTGGCTTTGTTTATTGTTTTTGGTATTCTATCTTCTTATTATGTTTTGGTTCGGGCACTCTTGGGTGAGACATGGCTGCTGTCACTTGGGATTTTTATTTTATTGTTTATTTTCGAGATAGCTAAACTTTTTTTCCTAGGTAGATTTGCGAAATCGATTACGAATAAAACGGCTTTTTAAATTAATCAGGTTGTAGATTTATGATATTTAAACGTATCCGTCTTCTATCATTTTAATATTCCTATATTTTTTAGTTTGCTTGCAATTAACTCCGCGCTATTTCCATCTCCGAAGATTGTTGTGGGTCTTTTATATTGTTCAATGAATTCTTGATTTCGAATGCAATTGATAATGGCTAGCATTATTGAACTGGTGTTCGTTGATAACAGTATGCAGTTTTCACCTAAAACTTCACGTCTCTCTGTAAAATCCCTCACAACAATTAGGGGTATGCCCAGAAATGCGCTTTCTTCTTGGAGTCCTCCCGAATCTGTAATGATCAAATCTGAATTACTCAACAATTCTACAAACTCTCTGTAGGACTGAGGGGATAACTTTTTGATTATTTTGCTTTCTTTGAACTCCACATGATAGGAATCTAAAACTTTTGGATTTGTATGAGTGACAAAATGAATGATTGCGTTTGGTAATTCTTTGCTTAGATCGGCTAGCATCTTAGTGACTTTGTGAATGGTTTCACCAAAATTTTCTCTTCGGTGTAGTGTGACTAAGATGTATTTTTTTCCATTTTTATTCTCTTTCTTTACTAACTTCATCGTTTGCACTAAAGAATCGATACCTGTGTTTCCACATATAGTTATCTGTTTTCTTTTGATACCATCCGCCATTAGATTTTGTTGCGCTATCTGTGTAGGTGCGAAATGAATATCGGTTAAATTTGTAATTAAAGTTCTATATGTTTCTTCTGGAAAAGGGCCTTGTTT
>VGGW01000301.1 GCA_016868395.1 Bacteroidota bacterium
TTATGCAGGTTTTTGAATTCAAAGGGAAGGGTATCGGCATTAGCCATTCGAAGCACGGCACGGCCAATGGTCTGAGAAAGTGCCCGACCATAACTGAATCCGGGATCGCCAAATCTGCTGTAATAATCATAGGAGTCATATGCCGTATGATATTCCCCTCCGGCATTCTCACCCCCATAATAAATATTTAGTGAAGGGATACCGGCATGCTGCAGAAAGGCCGAGTAATCAGAACCGGAGCCTAAAGCTCCAATGCTCATGGATTTTTTAGCCATATTATCTTTTCTGGCCTTATCAGAACTTGAATTAACAACATCACGGGCTTTTAAACGATCAAAAACGCTCACATTAGTCTGAGGGTCAATGACATCCTTTGAGATTCCGTCAATCATTGATTCCAAGCCATGGGAACCTGCTGCCGATAGAAAACCCCGTCCATTTCCATCAGAATTGATATAAACGACCGCTTTTTGCTTTAGTTCAGCGGCATGATCTTCCACCCATTCAGTCGAACCGATTAGTCCGGGTTCTTCCGCATCCCAGGCACAATAAACCAGCGTGCGTTTAGGTTTATATCCATTTTTAACCAATTCACCAATGGCCTTAGCTTCCTCCATCATGGCAGCGATGCCACTGATTGGATCATTGGCACCGGTATTCCATCCGTCATGGTGATTGCCACGAATGACCCATTGATCCGGATAAACAGACCCTTTGATCTTTGCGATGACATTGTAGGCAGGTACCATTTTCCAGTCGAATTCAACTTTTAGACGGACGGAGCTTTTCCCCGGACCGATATGATAGGTGAAAGGCAGGGCTCCACGCCAATCGGGTGGGGCTACAGGTCCGCCCAAAGCCTGAAGCAATGGCTGGGCATCATGATAACTGATCGGTAAAACCGGAATTTTCAGCAGATTTTCAGCCTCTTCCTTTTTTATACGCTTTGCATTTTCAGTCGCTCCGATAAATGGGGTTAAGGGATCTCCCGGATGAATAACCATATCCATGATTGAACCACGTTGTACGCCATATTCGTTTTTGAAACTTCCTTTAGGATAGACATCCCCCTGGAAATAGCCATCTTCCATCGGATCAGAATAGATGATACAAGCGATTGCACCATGTTCCTGGGCTACTTTCGGCTTGATTCCCCGCCATGATCTACCATAACGTGCAATCACGATTTTACCTTTCACATCGATACCAAGCTTATCCAGGGTTTCATAGTCTTCGGGCAAGCCAAAGTTGACGAAGACCAGTTCCGCATTAACATCGCCGTCAGCACTCCATGCATTATACGTCGGGAGCTGGTCCGGATGGCCGGATGTGGCATCCTCTTTATAGGCCGGCTCCTTCAGTAAAGCCTTAAATTTTGTTGGTGCCGTCATTTCTAAAATCCGAACCTTAGGCGTCGGAAACAAAACATTATAAGTTGCCAGTTCAACTCCCCAGCCATAGCTTTTAAATTTAGCGAGCAGATTTTCTGCTACTTCCTTACTGGCTGCAGAGCCCAGATAATGAGGTTTGACTGTCAGCTCTTTGATGGTTTTTCCGATATTTTCGCTGCTGATAAAACTATCGAAGCTCGATTCTAACTGTTTCTGATCTTGAGCAGATGCGAATGCTGCAGAGATTAAAATTGCAGCCATGGGTAGAAAGTACTTTTTCATCTATGTTTTATTTGTTTTTCGATTACGCTTTGCGGTAAGGTTTATGTGAGGTTAAATTAATGAATTTATGGATGTAGAAAGAATGAGAGTTATAAGATTATTTCTTTTGAGTATAACAAGGAGTTTCAAGGGTTATTCGCTTTAGTTTGTTATGCAATTGAGGATTGATTTTCATTATTCTTGAGTTGGTTTGATTTCGCAAATTTTTATTTATCTGATTTTGGGCGTTTTAACACGCTGTCCGCTATATCTTTTTGGCTCCAAAAAGCCAAAAAAGCCTGCCTGACGCTA
>VGGW01000302.1 GCA_016868395.1 Bacteroidota bacterium
AACCTAATGCAATTGCTGAGAGCAGAAGCATCAGTAAGATATTATAAATGATCTTAGAAAGAATAATTGCCTGGGCACTTGTGATGGTGTAGTAATAGAGTTGCCTTCCTTTGCTTTCTTGAATAAAACTTTTGGTAATCGCATTGACTGAAGCGAAGAGCATGATTATCCAAAAGAGTGCATTCCAGGTTGGCGGACTTGTGATCTCGCGAAAAGCCAGATAACAGACAAATACCGTTGAAATCAAATAGAGCAAGATGCCATTCAAAGCATATTTTGAACGCCATTCGAGCGTGATTTCCTTACGGATTAAAAATTTAACCTGATTCAATAAATCCATTGGAACAAATATAGAATTTGCTTTTTAGTTTTGTTATTCAATCCAGAGCAATAAATGAATCGGATATTTCTTTTTATTTTGTATCATGTTTATCTCAATACTTCATAGCCCTATCGGAGAATTGGCCATTGAAGCCGGTGAGCATGAGGTTCATGCCATAATTTTTCCTACCGAATTACCTTTGGAGAATCCGAATAAACTGTCTGAATTGGCAAAAGAGCAGTTGAGCGAGTATTTTAATCAAAAAAGAAAGTATTTCGATTTTCCAATGGCCCAGGCCGGCACCTTATTTCAACAAAAGGTATGGAATGAACTTAGAAAAATTGAAGCCGGCAAACCCATAAGCTATGCAACTTTAGCCCGAATTATAAAAAACTCTTTGGCTATCCGTGCAATCGCTTCAGCAAATGGACGCAATCGTCTGTTGATCGCTGTTCCATGTCACCGGGTAATCGGAAGCAATGGTGATCTGGTTAGTTTTTCGGCGGGATTATGGCGTAAAAAATGGCTGCTTGAACATGAAGCAAAAATGAGCTCTATCGGACAAATCAGTTTAACATTCTGAAATTATCCTAGCTTTTATCAGCACGGCCTTAAAGGCTGTCATTGCGATCATGATCCGCAAGAAGTCCGGATTTGATCAGGACCTCGGTGCCAGTTCAACGTGGTAACGCACAAGATCATCTATAGGAGAGCGTATGATTTTACCTACTTTCATTCCGTACTCAACAGCTGTTTCCTCGAGTACATTTCTGAAATTATATCCAACCGAACCAATACAATTAAAAGTGTAATTCTTGTAGTTAGGATAATGGGAAACCAGGTTTTCGAAGAAATCAACAAACGATGTTTTTACAATATTTCTGGAGTATTCTGCATGTACATTATTGTCATAAAGGAATCTGGCAAAGCTGGCACAGAAACGATTGGCCAGTGGTTTGGTATAAACATGGTCAGTCACTTCATCAGGGGTCAGCTTATACGTTTCCCAGAAACGTTCTCTCACTAAATCGGGCATGTAACCTCTTAAATAATCAGTGAGTAATTTTTTACCAATATCACAACCACTGCCCTCATCACCCAAAATATAGGCAGCAGAATCGATATTGAAGGTAATATCTTTACCATTATAAAGTCCTGTGTTTGTTCCTGTCCCCAAAATAACAGCAAAGCCACTATCCAAGCCGAGTAATGCCCTACCGGCTGCAAGTAGATCATGGCCAACATAAACACTGGCATTATTAAAAACAAGCGCCATGGCTGCTTCAACTATTTTCACTTTATCTTCGGTAGAGCAACCTGCTCCGTAGTAATTCACTTCATGAATCTCAGAAGGATTAAGATCTGTAGGTAAGCCTTTTCTTAATGAATCAATTATATATTCAGTGCTGAGAAAATAAGGGTTGTATCCTTCTGTGTTGAAATAAATTTTTTGACCAGATTTATTCAATAAACACCAATTTGTTTTGGTTGACCCCCCATCTGCAATAATGATCATAGTTTGATAAATATTTTTAAAAGGCTAAATGTATGAATTTAAACTAATTGTTAAGAACACAGGGTTAAATATTGAAACAAAGGCTTCTTTTTATTTGCT
>VGGW01000303.1 GCA_016868395.1 Bacteroidota bacterium
ACTCAACTACGTACCGTCGATACAGACGGCTACAACGCGGTTCAGTTAGCTTTCGACGACAAGAAAGAAAAAAACACGACAGGATCATTAAAAGGACATTTCGAAAAAGCAAAAACAACGCCTAAGCGTAAGCTGGTGGAGTTTAAATCTTTTGAAGAGGAGAAGTCTTTAGGTGACGTTGTTAATGTTGAAATCTTCGCCGAAGGTGATTTTGTCGATGTAGTTGGCACCTCAAAAGGTAAGGGATTTCAGGGTGTTGTAAAGCGCCATGGATTTGGTGGTGTGGGTGGTCAAACTCACGGTCAGCACAATCGTTTAAGGGCTCCAGGTTCACTGGGTGCATCATCATGGCCTTCCCGTGTATTCAAGGGTATGCGAATGGCGGGTCGTACCGGTGGTGATCGGGTAAAAATTCAAAATCTTCAGGTTTTGAAAGTTTACGTAGATCAAAACTTATTAGTAGTTAGCGGTTCAATTCCGGGAGCTAAGGGTTCATATGTAATCGTTGATAAATAAGAACATGGAAGTTAAGGTTATTAATATATCAGGTAAAGAAACAGGTGCCAAGGTGCAGCTCCCTGATGCGATTTTCGCAGTAGAGCCCAACGATCATGCGATTTATTTGGACGTGAAGCAGTACCTTGCCAATCAGCGGCAGGGAACGCATAAGTCTAAGCAACGTAATGAGATCGCAGGATCTACCAAAAAATTATACAAGCAAAAAGGTACCGGTGGTGCCCGTGCCGGATCGATCAAATCTCCATTATTTAATGGTGGCGGTCGCGTATTTGGTCCCCAGCCGCGTGATTATAGTTTCAAGCTGAATAAAAAGTTGAAATCATTGGCACGTAAATCTGCTCTGACCTATAAAGCAAAGGATAACAACATTGTTGTATTGGAAGCCTTTACATTTGATTCAATCAAAACTGCAAACTATGCCAAAATCGTTTCAGATTTGAAATTAAAGGATGTAAAGTCATTACTGGTTCTTCCGGCAGCAAATAATAATGTTTATTTATCAAGCAGGAATCTTAAGAAATCAAAAGTGGTAACCGCTGCTGAGTTGAATACATTTGATGTGTTGAATGCGGGAACATTATTGCTTACTACAGATACTGTTAAAACATTGGAGGAGGCATTCGCCAAGTAAGATGGAAATTTTAAAGAAACCAATTCTAACTGAAAAAGCTTCAGCATTAACTGAAAAGTTAAACCGCTTTAGTTTTAAAGTTGATCACAGGGCCAATAAATTGGAGATCAAGAATGCGATCGAATCCATGTATGGCGTGAACATACTGGCTGTAAACACCGCAGTAGTGTATGGAAAAACAAAATCACGTAACACAAAAGCCGGTGTTATTACCGGAAATGCTCCGAAATACAAGAAAGCAATTGTTACGTTAAAAAACGGTGAAACTATTGACTTTTACAGCAATATTTAATTAAGACATGGCAGTAAGAAGATTTAAACCGGTTACCCCGGGTACTCGTTTCAGAGTAGGAGGAGTTTTCTCTGATGTGACTACTAACGTTCCTGAAAAATCGTTAGTTACCAGCATCAAGAAGTCCGGTGGTAGAAATAATTCCGGTAAAATGACTATGCGTTATCTCGGTGGGGGACATAAAAAGTCATACCGATTGATTGATTTTAAACGCGATAAAAACAATATCCCCGCAACAGTTGCCACTATTGAATACGACCCAAATCGTAGTGCACGTATTGCCTTGGTCAATTATGCTGACGGAGAAAAGCGATACATCATTGCACCTGAAGGTTTGAAAGTGGGTATGAAGATTGTGTCGGGTGCAGACTCTGCTCCTGAAATTGGGAATGCACTTCCTTTGAAGAATATTCCTTTGGGATCTATTGTCCACAACATCGAACTGAATCCTGGTCAGGGAG
>VGGW01000304.1 GCA_016868395.1 Bacteroidota bacterium
GTTGAAAACTTATGGAAGTATAATGACCTGGGTTTTGACCTGGTTTGTGTATCCGGTGGTAAAGCAATTTGTGGTCCTCAAAGTGCAGGAATTTTGATGGGTAAAAAAGATTTAATTGCTGCAGCACGCTTAAATGGCCCACCCAATGGGGGAAACATAGGACGTGGTATGAAGGTGAATAAGGAAGAAGTTCTTGGAATGTACGTGGCATTGGAAAAATATATTAACACCGACCATGCTGCAGAATGGAAAATGTGGGAAGACCGGGTTGCCGTCATTGTTGGCGCTGCCACAAAAGTAAGTGGCGTGAATGCAGAGGTTTTTGTTCCGCCTGTGGCTAATCATACACCAGCCATTAAAATAACCTGGGATAACACTAAGGTCAAAATTACCCCAAGAGAATTACTGAAAAATCTTCAGGATGGTAGTCCTTCGGTTGAGGTAATGACCGGACAAGATTCAATCAATATTACCGTGTTTATGCTTAAGAACGGCGAAGATAAACTTGTGGCTAAAAGGTTGCAGCAGGAACTGGCTAAAGCAGCTGTAAGTTAATTTAATTAGAGAGGAGATATGATTTATTAGATTTAAGCCTCCTAAAGTAATCCGGAAATAGTCAGTTTTCCTGTATTCCTTGGCCCGGCTTTCATCTTTTATCTCATATCTCTTATCTTTCTCTCCAAAACATAATTCAATTTTCACCCAAATACAGTAAATATTATGAAAAGATTATCTTTTCTGCTTCTTTCCTGCCTTCTTTTGCTCGTTTTATTCGTTCAGGCGCAGACCAAAACTTATAGCATATTGATCAAAGGCGGACATTTAATTGATGCAAAAAATAACATTAATGAATTAATGGATGTTGCCATTCAAGGTGGTAAGGTAGCTGCAGTAGCCAAGAATATTGATCCATCACTTGCAACACAAATAGTGGATGCAAAGGGAATGTATGTAACCCCGGGATTGATCGATCTGCACGCTCATGTTTTCGCAGGTACAGATGATCGTGGACTCAGCGGTGGGTTCTCAGCTCTTGCTCCCGATCCTTATACTTTTAGGTCGGGTGTAACTACGGTTGTTGATTGTGGTGGTGCAGGATGGCAATCCTTTGATCGCTTCAAAAAGAACATCATTGATCGCTCAAGAACAAGAGTTCTATCTTTTTTGAATATAGTAGGTGATGGTATGAGAGGAAATCCATATGAACAGGATATTGATGATATGGATGCAAAAAAGACTGCAGAAAAGGCTCTGGCCAATAAAGATATTGTAGTAGGGTTTAAACTCGCCCACTTTGCTGCAGCCAGTTGGGTACCCGTTGAACGGGTTGTTGAAGCCGGAAAATTAGCCAATATGCCTGTTATTATTGATTTTGGAGGTGATAATACTCATCCTCCTTTATCTATTGAAAAGTTGTTTAATCAATATTTACGTCCGGGAGATATATATACTCATGTTTATACTGAATTGGTCCAACGAGATCCGGTTGTTGACCTCAAAACCAGACAACTTAAGCCATTTTTAATTCCTGCCCAAAAAAGAGGAATTATTTTTGACGTTGGCTTTGGTGGAGGAAGCTTTAATTTTAATCAGGCTATTCCGGCTATTAAAGCTGGATTTTTACCAAATACCATGGGTACTGACTTACATACCGGCAGCATGAATGGGGCAATGAAAGATCAACTGAATGTACTGTCAATCTTCTTATCCATGGGAATGGATATACCTGGGGTAATTTCTAGAAGTACCTGGGCGCCGGCACAAGCAATAAAGCGACCTGAATTAGGTAACCTGTCAGTTGGATCGGAAGCCGATGTCGCCATTCTAACCGTGCGCAATGGC
>VGGW01000305.1 GCA_016868395.1 Bacteroidota bacterium
TTGAACAGGGAATGGAGGTACCTATTTATTACGACCCTATGATCGCTAAATTGATAGCTTATGGAAAAGACCGAACTGAAGCCATTGAACGAATGATCCGAGCGATAGATGAATATAAAATAACCGGAATTCAAACAACTCTGGCTTTTGGAAAGTTTGTCATGAAGCATGAGGCATTTATCAGCGGGAAATTTGATACCCATTTTGTGGGAAAATATTTTCTTCCCGAATACCTGATCAGTGAAAATGAGGAAGAAGCCATGATTGCAGCCTTAATTGGAGCCGATTTCATGATGCAAAGCAAAGATTCTGAAATAAATCAAGCTGCTAATCATACCAAATCGTCTTGGTATGTGAACAGAAAATCATAACATGTTTACTTGTTGAAATGTTTACAGGAATAATCGAAAAAATAGGCAGGGTCTGCGATCTGAGAAAGGATCAGGACAATCTTGAGATTGTTATTGAATCAGCCATTTCGAACGAATTAAAAATTGATCAATCTGTTGCTCATAATGGTGTCTGCCTAACTGTTGTGAGGCTTGGAGAAGGAACACACACCGTAACCGCCATATCCGAAACATTAAATAAAACGAACCTTGCTAAGCTCAGAATAGGAGATTTGTTAAACCTGGAGCGATGTATGCAAGTAAATGGCCGACTTGACGGACACATTGTTCAGGGGCATGTGGACCAAACCGGAATTTGTATCGAATTATCAGAAAAGAATGGTAGTTGGGAGTATACTTTTAGCTACGATCCTTCCCTAGGTAATATCACGGTCGAAAAAGGTTCTATCTGTGTTAACGGAATAAGTTTAACCGTTGTTAATTCAAAAGAAAATTCTTTTTCAGTTGCCATAATCCCCTACACCTATGAACATACCAACATGCAGAACCTCAAAATTGGTGATATGGTCAATCTTGAATTTGATATAATTGGCAAATATATTGCCCGTTTAACTCAGAAAGTATTATGAGTATTCGTTTATTAATCTATTAATTCGACTTGATCAATTTCGATATTCTATAGTTAGAAAAATCAATATAGGCCTTTTGTTCAGGAGGGGGCTTAGCATTAAGGTATCTTCTGTAATAACTTAATGCAGTTTTATACTGTTTAAGTTTCTGATCATACAATGTAGCCATGGTATAGAGTGTAATCGGCTTAGGATCAAAAAATAAGCTTTTCTGATAGGCTTCAAGCGACTGTTTATTTTGTTGATTCTTGTCCAGTGCGTCACCTATTTGTGCGTAATAACTCGCTATGTTTGGAGAAATTGATTCCTTTATTGTTTTATTAAGATAATCAACAGATTTTGGGTAATTCTTTAGCGCCTTATAACTCATGGCGATAAAATAAAGGGTGGATTCAGTTTTCGTATCATTGGCCTCCATACCTTCCAATATATCTATGAATTGCTGATATTTCCCAATTGAATAAAATGCCTCCCCAAGCATTTTTAAAATATTCGGACTCCGATCACCATCTCTGATAATTGCACTACAGATTTTAATTACTGCATTCCAGTCCTTCATGGCGTAGGCCAGCTCAGCTTTACCTCTTAACAGGATCAAATTAGAAGAATCTGCCCTGATAGCCTCATCAAGAACTTGAGCAGCCAAATCAAACTGCTTAGTATCCTTAAGAACTTTTGAATAACTATACGCTATATCCCCGTCTGAAGAATTGAGACTATTCGCTTTCTTGAGGTAGTTGATTGCAAAAATCAGGCCCTCAGAAGTCTCGATCATATCGCTTAATTGTTTATAAACAGAAAAATTAGTACTGTCAC
>VGGW01000306.1 GCA_016868395.1 Bacteroidota bacterium
TCTCAAGAACTCTTAATCCAATCCTGTCTGCAAGCGTGTTACCATTCCGACTTGAAATGTAACACCATTTTTTAGGATCTCCAACACAGGTTACAACAAATCCTGCAATAACATTTTTCTTTAAGGTTTCTAAATGCGTGTTGATATAAACTATAGAACCAATGGTCTCCGGCATAAATAAAAAACGATAAGTATAGTAATTTTTTTTCTGTATCAAATTACTAGCGATTGAATTCAGAAGAACTGGGCCTGATAATTCGTTATTTGCCATGCTTGGATGGCAAATGTAAGTGGTAAAAACGATTTCAGCATTTGACATACCCGGAATCAAAATTTCACCTATTTCAAGCTCGCTATCTATGAATTCAGAATCGATAAAAACTTTATAGTGAGTGTCATTTAAATTATCAAATTGCCTTTTACTAACACAGAATCCCCAATTATTTTCATAATAGCTCGTTCGATATGGTATCCAATCAGGAGTTTGCAAATCAAAATACAAATGCTTTTTTAATTCTTCATTTGTGCATAATGCATTAAATGGTTGAGAATAACTCAATAAATGTAAGTTGTTTTCTTTCCAATCTATAACTCTCTGACCACTCACATCAGCAATGTATGCCGCATTTACTTCCCAAGACTTGGGAATTTCCCATTCTCCAAATTTCAATCCTGATCTAAATTTATGAACTTTAGAGTATTTTTCAAACCCTGACAGAAGAACGCTTATTGTTTTTGACGTGTCTTTGCTAATTAAAGTTCTATTGAGTGGCCACAGAGATTTTGCTAAATCATATGCGCGCTCGCCAGAGTTATTATTCACTAACTTATATCTCTAAATCTTTTACTACTTTGAGTATATCTATAAAATTACAACTTTCGTAGTTGGCCCATTGTTCCAACATAATTGCACCCATGCCCATGTAGACGGTATTAGATTCGAATTTAGCTGGAGTTTCTAAAATCTTCAATTCAGTTCCCGGAAGATTACTGCCAACTTTTCTAAGATCTCTATCATAGATATTTCTAATTCTGCTCAAAATTCCTGGGCAGTGATAGAAAAATAAAGTGGAACTACCACCTGCTCCCAGAAAATCTAAATCCTTGCTATTGTTTTTATTCAGGATTCGCAGTATGGAATTTTCTAGTTTAGTAAAAAACTCTTTATCTCTTTTGTAGACGAAGTCAGGCTCCACTTTTGTATATTGTGCGCTTAGGCTTATCTGCGAATCTTTTTCAAACACTGCAAGAATTCTTCCATTGTGAATCATGATTTCGGTTCTTTTAAATCCAGATAAATTTAAAAGATACTGAAGAGAACTTTGTGTGAATAAATTTATGTGTTGATGAAAGTAGAGATAGAACGGCAAATTATTTGAATAGTATTCGGCATCGGGAACTTCAATAATTAATTTTCCATTATTTTTTAAAGATTTTCTCAGTTTAATCAAGTCTTTGCGCGGATTTTCAAGATGCTCAATTATGTGAAATGCAAAGATATAATCATAAAAATCTCGAGTTAACTCTACTGATGAAATATATCCATCTAGATGAATTACTTCTGACGATAATGGTTTTTGTGGATCTAAAATTGAGTAAATACTATCTTTGAATAAATTGTGAGTAGAATTCGTTGCACCCCCGACATCAAGTATATTTCTTGAACTAAACTGGAAAAGTAATCGCAAAACTGTTGCGCGATCTAGATTTACTTGTGGTGAATCTAAATTAATATAATCATATTTATACAATTTATCAAGAAACTCTT
>VGGW01000307.1 GCA_016868395.1 Bacteroidota bacterium
ATCGCTTTTACTCCGGATTACCATACTTCTTTAAATCCAGTAAAATGAAGGCTATAAAATCCTTTGTTATTCAGACCATGCGGGATGATGAATGGGTATTCACCGGGCAGCCCTTTACAGGAAGTTTATGGATTGGGGCTGATGAGAAAGTAAAGTTCGGCGAGGTTGATCAAGCCAATAAAAATAGTGTAAAGGGTTTTGGCTATTACAATAAGGATTCAAAGGATTCATTTGTAGGCCTTTATTTAGACCATTCTTCAGAAGTAATTCCAGATCTTCTAAATGGAGGTTCTTCCTTGTTTTATTATAACTGGCATGGAACAGTTTGGGTGCGGCATCCAACCATGGAGGGAATTAAAAACCATACGATTCCTGAAGGTGCAATTCTTCGGCAGAAGAATGCTTATGTGACCATTGCATTTACTGAACAGGATGGACCGGGAAAAATTGAAGCACTTAGGAAAGAGCTTTTGAGTCCGTTGGAAAGTTTTTCTGTTGCAATACCTTCAATAAGTTCAGCCAAGGAAAGTAAACGCTCGCTTGCAAGACCGAGAGAAGCCGGGGATAGCCCGATTTCAAAGGCCCTACTATGGGAGGCATTAAAAAGTTGTATCGATCAACAAATGTACATCTCTAATGTAAACCTTGTGGAGCTCGGATACATTTATAACCTTTCCTTGGATGATGATGGAGTAGTTAAAGTTTTGATGACCATGCCTCATAGAGGCAGGCCATTGTCAAGTTTTTTTGTCTGGGGATCTAGTGCAGTCCATAGAACGGTTTCAAAGACCATAGTTGGTGCTCTTATGGAGATACCAGGGGTGAGGAAAGTGGTAGTGGATCAGACCTGGTACCCTGAATGGAGTTCTAATTTAATGACGGATGAATGCAGGAAAAAATTGGGGATATGAGAATTTAATTGAGAATTGAGAATGGAGAGTTGAGAGTTGAGAATTGAAATGAGAAAAAAATACAGTTAAGATAAAATATTCAAACGCCTGATGCATAAGCCCTGATAACGAAATATACATACCATTTTGAAGCCTTTATGATATAGCCTAAACCTATAGGCTTAATATTATTAATTAAATCATGATTGCCCGCCCGGCCAAGGCGTTCGGACGGGCTTCATCACCTTTAAAAAACAATACATAAACTGATGAAAACAAATATTCCAAATCAAACTGAATCCATCATGATTAAGGACTCATATTCTGAAAAGAAAATTGAAGGTTTATCGCTATACCAAACAAATGAAAAAGAATTCAATACTCCGATTCCAGATCCTATAAAGCGCAGAAAATTTTTGGGTTTGGGTTTATTGGGTATGGCTGGTTTAAGCTTACCATTTGGGGTAAGGGCGAGTAATGATAGCTCGGTTGAGGAATTTGTAAAAAAGGTTATAGTGACTGAAACTGAACTTTATAAGAAGCAATCCGATAGCTTTGAAACCAAAATCAAATTGATTGAAAAGGCTTGGGCGGAAAAGGATTACCGATTGGTTCGCTCATTGAGTGATTCATTGCGAAATACCGGTATTCAGGCACAGATTGAAGATGAAGATCCAGGAAAACCATTGGTAGGTTCGGCGGAATTTGGTTCTGTTGCAAGCCTCCCTGCTGCCTGGAAGAATTGGGCAAATGGCTGGAAATACTATAAGGTTATTGGATTGGAGGAGAAGGCCGGAATCAAAAGGAATGCCGAACCTGTAGAGGTTTTATTAGCCTTCCGCACAGATCAAGTTACCTCCCTTGCCAGAGAAATAC
>VGGW01000308.1 GCA_016868395.1 Bacteroidota bacterium
TCGGAAAAATCAATTTTGAAATAAATCCAAACTAACGAGAATACTGTAATTATTTGATACCACTTTAACCATGAAACTTTATTTGAAGAGACATCTCCAAATGTAGTTCCGAAAAGAACTAATAAATGAAGAATAGTATACATTAGCATCATTATTTTTCCTGGTTGTGATTTGTTATTTTTTATTCCATCAATATCCTTGATTGTAGTAAAAATTGAAAGTGCAAATCCAACGTACCATGCCCAAACTGAAATTCTTACACCTTCCCAATTATTTGATTGCATTTCTCCATTTGCCCAATCAGCCCAACTACTACTTTTTATTAAATAAACAGATATAATACCAACTAGAATATAGAAGAATGTGACAAACTTATAACGTTTTATAAGATCTTCTGAAGATAGTTTTTTGTTTTCCATAATTGTTATTTACTTTATTTTTTGATCTGCCCAAGGTCCCATACAAAATTGTATGTCGTCAAAGAAAGTGGACGGTTTGGTTGTAGAGGGTTTCGTTGTTTAAATGTATGATTTTTTCTTTTAAAAATAGTTGTTTTCGTCTTTTTAGGGACTGTTTCGATTCTTTAATATTTTCATGAAAGATTACTTTTTACATCTTTCTGATTAATTTTTAATCAACATCTTTTTCATCATAATCGCATGTTCCATCCCATCAGCCTTGATATACTTATAGAAGTTCTTTTCAGTCCTGTGTCCTGATATGGCCATGATGGTAGGTGTAGGAATTCCCCTTAGATACATATTGGTACAGAATGATCTTCTGGCTGTGTGTGTCATAACCATTTCCCATTTCATCTTTCGGTTGCATGTTTTTTCACCAAAACCCCCTAATAATTTTCCTGTGATCCTCATTGGTGGACTTTATGTACTTCCTAAAGTTTTTTTCAGTCTTGTGTCCTGAGAATGCCATAATAGTCATAACGGGTACGCCACGGTTATACATGTTGGTGCAGAACGACCTTCTCGCCGTGTGGGTCATGATCATCTCCCATTTCTTTTTTCCAATAATGGTCTTACGCCGACCTTTGGTGATTAATTTCTCAAAAGGAACGTCTAACATGGGTATTCGTTGACATATATCCTTTAGGGTTCTGTTGAATTCTTGGTTAGTAGGTGACTTGGGAAGTTTGTTCTTGTATTTTTTTAGAATCTGATTGACAAAGGGATGAATTTCAATTTCAAGTTTCTCCTTAGTCTTCACTTGTACTACTTCAATCAACCCATTACGGATATTTTCTGTCCCAAGGTTGGAGTAATTTGAAAATCGGAGACCAGTATAACAACCTACTATGAATAGGTCTCTAACTACCGCCTCCATTTTGGAGTTAAATTCTTTAAGGTTCATTATCTCCTTCAATTCCTTCTCATTGAGGTAGATGTTGTCAGAATTCTCCCGGGCGGTGGCGAATTCTAACTGGCCTAATAGTACAGGACTGAATAGTTTCTTTTTCACGGCGGACTTAATCACCTGCAGAAGACACATCATGTATTTTGAAGATGTGTTCCTTGACATTTCATGTTCCACTTCAAGGTATTCTAAAAAACCATCATGGTATTCCTGATTGAACTTATCAAGAGGTATACTTTTCTTGTTTGCGGTCTCAAAGTTTTGGAGGTGAGACAAGACGGTTCGAAATGGTTTAATGGAATTCTCTTCCAAACGGGTTCCATCAGGAGTGAGTCGTTTTCCAGTTTCACATTCAGAGATGAATTCCTCAAAGAACGATAAGAGTTTAATAGGTTC
>VGGW01000309.1 GCA_016868395.1 Bacteroidota bacterium
TGAACCTCATCATTTTTTTCTATTTTGGTTGAATAAAAAATATTTAGCATGGGATAAAAAAACAGTTCTAATATCCACAAATAAAAGCCATTGATGAATATGCCAAGGGCAAAATTTAGGTTAGCATAAGATCTGTTCCGCCTGTTGTTAAATATCTGAATTTAACTTTCATTTCCCTACTAGGTTCCAAAAAAATCATTTTTATTTTTAATTAACCTGAGATCGATATAAGCTCATGCCCGAGCCTGATTATTTATCTTTGTTTTTGGAAAGCAGAGTCTGTTACTCTTGGCTTATTTCGGTCCCGTTTTCTGCCCTATTTTTTTGCTGGAAATTAAATTGTATCCTAAGATTCAATTAGCCAAAAAAGATAGGTCTGCCACCCGAGTTTGTTTCACAGGACCTAGGGTTCTTTTAGCGGACTGCCCGTTGCGATTAAAAACAGCAGCGGGTAAACTAAACCTTGCCGAAGGATTATCTTCCGGCTAGGGATCATCTGAAATCAGGCAGCATTTCTTGCCGGAAACACTCCGGAGGGAAGGGCTAAACGAAGTGGTAACACGCAGGTATTGCTTTCCAAAATCAAATCATAGGCATCCGGAGCATCATAAAATCGATTTTAAGGATATTTTTCAATCTTTCATGTATCGAACTTAGGTTAGTTAACTTGATTTAACTAAGCATTGTGAAATTCAATTGGCTATAAACCTGAACTTAAGCGTGATACTCCTTGATCCGCTTTCTGCTAATTGAGCTTACATAGGGATTACCGGTCGGTCAGATTGTTGGGAACGAATTAAAATTGTTCCCAAACCGAACATAGAATGTGGTCAGGAATTTTAGATGCTGTTCCCAAATTTTTTTTTCTTGTATTTGGTCTGTTGAATAATTATTCTCGCGATATTTTGATATGCTAAAAGAATAAAGTCAATATCTTTTAATTTTCCACAACCCTCCTCACACAGTAAAAGATTTGTAAATTTGAGTTCATCCACATTTTATCCTTATGCCTGATTTTTCGCATCTGCACGTACACACACAATTTTCACTTTTGGATGGAGCAGCAGATATTTCGAGGCTCTTCAAAAAGGCTAAATCAGACGGGATGAGAGCCATGGCTATTACTGACCATGGAAATATGTTTGGGGCTTTTAAATTTGTCGCTGAAGCGGGTAAATATGGGGTAAAACCAATTGTAGGCTGTGAGTTTTATGTGGTTGATGACCGTCATATCAAGCAGTTTACTAAAGAAAAACGAGATCAGCGATTTCATCAGCTTTTGCTGGCAAAAAATTCAGATGGCTACAAAAATTTAGTGAAGCTTTGCTCCCTGGGTTATATTGAAGGTCTCTACAGTAAATGGCCACGTATCGATAAGGACTTAATTTTAAAGCATCATGAGGGTTTAATTGCAACCACTTGTTGCCTGGGGGCTTCAGTACCTCAGACGATTTTGAAGCAAGGGGAGAAAGAGGCCGAGATAGAGTTCAAATGGTGGTTGGACCTATTTGGTGAGGATTATTACATAGAATTGCAACGCCATAATATTCCTGAACAGGAAACCGTTAATTCGATTTTGCTCAAGTTCGCAAAGAAATACCAGGTCAAAGTTATCTGTTCCAATGATTCTCATTACGTCGATCAGGAAGATGCGAATGCACATGATATTCTTTTATGTGTGAATACCGGGGACATGAAGAGTACTCCCATCGCAACGGATGAAGAGAGTGGTAAGGGTTTCAGGTTTGGATTTCCA
>VGGW01000310.1 GCA_016868395.1 Bacteroidota bacterium
CGGATTGGATTGTAAGTTGTAGTAGCTTTTAACATACCAACAAGAAGAGCAGCTTCTTCAACTTGAAGTCTGTTCACTGCTTTATTAAAATATCTTTTGGAGGCAGTTTTAATTCCAAAGGTGTTATTCCCAAAAGGTACAGTATTGAGATAAAGGGTCAGGATCTCATCTTTGGTGTAATAATTCTCAAGTTTAAGAGCGGTTAACCATTCTTTTAGTTTAAAAATTATTGTTCTGACAATGGGCAGGTATTTGATAAGACCTTGAGATTTTTTGTTTCGCGTACTGTATAAATTTTTTGCAAGTTGTTGGGTTATGGTACTTGCACCTCGTTTGTCGCCGGTGGCCGTAGAAATTGTACTTGACACCAGAGAACGTATGTCGATACCACTATGTTTGTAAAAACGTACATCTTCGGTTGCAACCAATGCATCAATGACAGCAGGAGAAATGCTATCGTATTCGACGGGAGTACGATTTTCCTTAAAATATTTTCCAATTAGTTTTCCATCAGCAGTAAATAGCTCGGAGACTATGTTGATGTTTGGAGTTTTGATATCTTTTATGGAAGGGGAATAGCCGAATAACCACAAAAAATTAATTTCAAGGGCAGAAAAAAATAAGATTATAAAATAAAAAACTAAGGCAAGGTAACGAAGAGGCTTATTTTTGATTCTTCTAAACATAGGGTAAATATGAGGAAATCAGAATGAATATGCTTGAAATTTCTGAGAAATTCTAAATTCCGCCAATTTAACGTAAAAGGGTTAAAAAATGTTTTAAATTACCTACAAAGTTATTACCATGCCTACCTTCATTGAACGATTCAAGATTAGTAAAGCTGAACCTTTTAGGATTAAAGATCATGATCCCGGGTTTTCAGGAGATTTTAAGAAGGAGATGGCCGTTCAGATGCTTGATGAGTTGCGCGATGAAATGGCCATGTTGCAGGAAGAAATGTATGCGCTTAACAGAAATGCGCTACTCATTATTTTTCAGGCTATGGATGCCGCAGGTAAGGACAGTATGATTAAGCATGCGATGAGTGGCTTAAATCCGCAAGGATGTCAGGTCTTTAGTTTCAAACAGCCTAGTTTGGAAGAGCTTAATCATGATTTTATTTGGCGTCATTCCAGTGCCTTACCTGAGCGAGGAAAGGTCGGAATACACAATCGTTCCCACTATGAGAATGTTCTGGTTTGTAAGGTACACCCGGAATATATTTTGAATGAGAGAATAGCAGGAGTTGAAAGTTTGAAAGGTATCAAGGCTACTTTTTGGGAGAGCCGTTATGAAAGCATTCGAAATTTCGAAAAACATGTCCATGAAAATGGTACCCATATTCTGAAATTTTTTTTGAATGTATCCAAGGAGGAACAAAAGAAGCGATTTTTGGAAAGAATAGACCAACCGCTTAAGAACTGGAAATTTTCCTCAGCGGATATTGTTGAGCGGGCAAAATGGGAGGAGTACATGCTAGCCTATGAAGATGCCATTAATGCGACCACTGAAGCCTATGCACCATGGTATGTGATACCCGCGGATAAAAAATGGTTCAGCCGAATCGCAGTCAGCAGAATCATTGTGGACACTTTTAAGGAAATGAATATGAAATTACCGAAACTGTCGGCAGCTGAAAAAGCAAAATTAGAAGCATGTAAAAAACGACTTCTTGAAGGAGAATAGTCTAAAAAAACAGATCATAAATCCAAGGGGGTCCTCTTACATT
>VGGW01000311.1 GCA_016868395.1 Bacteroidota bacterium
TCCCGGGTGGACAGAAGGCTTGCAGTTAATGCCAGTAGGTTCAAAATTTAAGTTTTACATTCCTCAAGATTTAGCTTATGGTGAGATGGCACCTGAGGGAAGTCCCATAAAACCATTCATGCCACTTGTCTTTGAAGTTGAATTGTTAGATATAATTGAATAAAAATACATACTATGAAATAAGCATAAAGAGATTTTCAATAAAAACACAGATGAATAAATCTCTTATGCTATTCCATATGACCGATAAAAAACAAATTAAATACATATGAAAAGATTAATTACCTCATTTGCGTTGTTTTCCATGTTTTCACTATCAGCGCAAACAAAACTAGAAAACGGAATTTATGCTGAGTTTAATACTACGAAAGGAAAAATTATGTGTGTATTAGAGTATGAGAAAACACCCATGACCGTAGCCAATTTTGTGGGCTTAACAGAAGGAAACTTTAAAGCCGGCGATGTAGTGATCAGTAAGCCATTTTATGATGGTTTAAAATTTCACCGCGTAATTAAAGATTTTATGATTCAGGGAGGAGATCCTGCTGGAAATGGTTCAGGTGGACCAGGGTATAAGTTTCCCGATGAAATCGTGGCTGATCTGAAACATAAAGGTCCCGGAATATTATCTATGGCAAATTCAGGTCCTGCAACAAATGGCAGCCAGTTTTTTATAACGCACAAGGAAACACCTTGGTTGGATGGCAAGCATACTGTTTTTGGTCATGTTATTCAAGGACAAGCAATCGTAGATGCTATTCAGCAAGACGATGTTATGAAAACTGTAAAAATTATTCGCGTTGGAACTGAAGCTAAGAACTTTAATGCTATTGAAGTTTTTGGGAAATATTACGAGTCATTTGCAAAAGCTGAAAAAGAAAGACAAGAGAAAATTGCCAAAATTTCAGGAATGTCTCAAGAGGAATATAAATCATTTATGTACAATGAAGTTAAGTCAAAATACCCCAATGCGGTATTAAGTCCAACGGGTTTGGTTTACATTATAGATAAACCGGGCGACGAAAAAAGAGCACAAAAAGGTAATCAAGTTACACTTCATTACAATGGAACATTACGAGCTGATGGTAAGAAATTTGATTCCTCCTACGACAGAAATCAACCCATGCCATTTAAGTATTTAGATCAACGAATGATTTCAGGTTTTGAAGAAGGAGTTACCTTGATTGGTCAAGGCGGAAAAGCGAAAATAATAATCCCTTACTATCAGGCATACGGAGCACAAGGGAGACCTGGTACAATTCCTCCTTATTCTGATTTGGTTTTTGATATTGAAATCCTTTCGATTACGGAATCTCCAACGGAGGTGCCACATGATCACGATCATAGTGATCCCAATCACAAGCATTGATTAAAAAGCTACCCCTGGGTAGCTTTTTTACTTTAATATAATTTCGTCTAAAAATGTCCACGGGACATGTCCTTCTCCAGGGTTTCCAATCGGGATTTTCTCATCGTTTGAAATTTGAATTCGAATGGTCTTAATTTTTCGATATATAGGAAGAGAAATCAATTCTTGTCCTGGGGATAAAGAAAAAGTGGTCCCTAGGTTTTTAGTTCTCTCCTTCCAAAAAAGAGTAATTTCTTTTGGGGCGTATATCCAACTACCCGGTTCATGCAGGAAAGAAATGTTCAAATCCTTTATGTATCTTTTTTTTGCTAAAGAAACTTCAATCGATACATTACAGGTGTCAAATCCGATCCATTCAT
>VGGW01000312.1 GCA_016868395.1 Bacteroidota bacterium
AGCAGTGTGTTCAATTTATTTAAATCTGCTATTGCAATAACTTCTATGTTTTGATACTTACTATTACTAAGTAGCTCTTTCAAATATACATTTCTGGCGAATGCAAGTTTTTCTGTTCTTTTATTGAATTGGTCACTTAAGCTACCTAAAGAAATAACTGTAAAATAATTATACTTCTCAGAGTATGTCTTGAGTTTAATTGCAGAGTTATCATTACTATCTGACTCTACTACAATCCAAAAAATTTTCTCAAATCTCTGGAGAGCGGACATTATAGTTTTAAAATCTGAATCAAAAGTTTTGGTTATATTACGGGCTATTGCACAAACAACTATGGAATTTTGAGATGTTTCAGCCACCCTGATTACTATACATGCTAAATCTTTAGTATTCGGTTAACATTCCCAGGTGTCAAGAATAGGCTGTTTAGTAGTTGGATTTATCAGGCCAGTAGAACTTTCTTTAGTTTTGGAAAAGGTAGTTCCTCAAGATTTTGATAAAATTTTTATTTCGATAGATAGTGCAGGTAACCTGGAGCACGAATTTCAAATTAAAAATGAAAAATCTATTTTGGTGGCTAAAATTTATGCAAATAAATTCCCTGACCAGATTGTATTAATCCAGAATGAAGTTCATGTTGGAATAATTGCAAATCAAAAAAATAGTATAGATCTTGCATTTGAATCAGTTGATTATCTGTGCGTTCTTGAAGATGATTGCATACCTTCAAGCGACACAGTAAGTTATATAAAAAAATTGATTAAGTTAGATTTGCCTCAAAGAGTCAAGATGTATTCTTTGACAAGACCTCCAATTTCTAGATTAAGTAAAGGATATTTTTTTACACACAATCCTTTAATGTGGGGCTGGACCATATCTAGGTCTAATTGGCAAGAGATAAAAATACAAATTGAAAATGTTAAAATTAGTAAGCATTTATTATTAGATTTTCGCTTCTTGTTTCAGGGATTTACTTATTCAGGATTTGTACGCGCATCAAAGGGGAGTTTTGATACGCTTGACGCACTTTTCGCACATACCTTCTTGGTAAAAGATTACTTAGCAATTTGTCCGCCAATCAATTTAATTTCGAATATTGGCGTGGGACCAGATGCAACAAATACTAAGGTTGCAGGTAGGTTTATGAACACGCCACTGGGGAAATTCCAAGTTTCTAGGAGCTTAGACTTGGCAAATTTAAAAAAAATTAAAGTTTTACGAAACGACTTTTTAATTTGGAGGCAAATGAACTCATGGAAATATCGCCACTTTTTCGCTAGCATTTTATACATTGTGCTTAAGAGATAATTACTCTTCTTTCAGAGTGACAGAAGTCATTGTATATATAATTGCTAATTCTTTCGGTTCACTTCTATTAATATTAGATGCCTTCTCAAAAATAGATTTATTAAATAATTTTGAGTTCATCGCAAAGAATTAAGTGCTATTTTATACACACATTTTTAAAGAATCGCTTGAGTAACCTTGTAATTAGCACTAAGTAGGGCATGTTAATTACGAACCTAAAAAGTGTTCCTTGCAACTTCTGTTCAATCAATATCTCGAGAAGTAATTTCCGATTAACAATTTTATACGATTTGCCAACATTAGATTTGTGAACAAATTGCTTTAGCTCTTTTTCCCAGTTTGAATCAAACAATTTGAGATTTTTTGAGTGAATATGTAAATTCCAAATTGGAATTTGAGAGTCCTCA
>VGGW01000313.1 GCA_016868395.1 Bacteroidota bacterium
GGTAAAGGCGGCATGCTCTGGGCCACGCCGGCCACAAATTATTACCTTTCTAATCTTGCTAGATTTAAAGACAGCCAGTGCATGCTCTGCAGTATCGGTTGGATCTAGCTCCGCTGGATCTAGAGCCAGCATTCTGGCTACATCCATCGCCACATTACCTGCGCCAATTACAACTGCAGTATCGGAATCTAAATCCACCTTTACATTGGTAAAATCTGGATGAGCGTTATACCAAGGGACAAAATCAGCTGCAGATAGACAATTAGGAAGATCCTCTCCTTTTATCCCAAGCTTTCTACCAGCAGGTGAGCCGGTGGCAAGAACTACTGCGTCATATGCCTCGCGTAAATCTTTTAGTAATACATCTTTACCCAACTCAACATTGGCAAATAATCTAAAACCATCCTCTTTGGCAATCTTTTCAAATACTTTAGAGACTGTTTTTATCTTTGGGTGATCAGGGGCCACCCCACTTCTTACCAACCCCCATGGAGTGGGAAGACGTTCAATCATGTCAATCGAAAAAGTCATCTCTTTATTTTGTGCTTTCTGAAAGGCTTGGGCGGTGAAGTAGCCGGCAGGGCCGGCACCAACAATTGCGATCTTGTGGTTAGGCAACTTCCCCCCAATTACTTTATCTAACTATTTTCTTATGCTTTTGCACCGATATATTTTTGGCGGAGACGAGAGGATTTGAACCTCCGAAACCCTTGAGGGGTTAACCTCATTAGCAGTGAGGCGCACTAGACCAGGCTATGCGACGTCTCCAAGAGGAAAACATTCTACCCTACACATTTTCAATTACTGCCTGCTTTGTCCCTTATCAGTTTTCCATGCGAAAGCATTTTCTCCGTTCAAATAAAATGAAAAACCATGACCTATATCAATAACCTGCAAATTTGGAGAATTTGTATAGTGCATCCAGATCGCTTTAGATGTGGGTCCAATTGAACTCAAAATAATCTTTTTCTGCTTAAGATTTTTATCTATCCATTTATCTATTTTACCCGTAATAATTTTAAAGTCATCAAAAGCATCTTTTGATTTACATTGTATATATTGTGTACCAGGTGGACACACTGAAATGTAATTCCCATCACTTGCAAGTAGTAGTACTGACTTATTCTTACAGATTGCGTTCAAAAAAAGAGGAAGTTTTTCATTCAATTTATAAAATATTGTAGTCTCCACAAATAATTGTTGATTCGAGGGCTTAAACTTTGCACACCACAAAATTCTAGTGCTCAGTAGAATTTTAAAAAATCTCTTATTCCATTTTCTATCCCAAATTTTTGAATTATATGCCCAAGAAATACCGTAGACAGTGTTGGAATGAATTTCCTTTAACATTCTATTTAAAACAATTTGTAGATTCTCGTTAAAAACTTGATAACTTATACTTTTTCCCCTTGCTAAAGCCGTTTCCCCATCTCCCCAACGAACAAGTGAGTTACCGGAAATTAATACATTTTCCAACTCGCTTACACCCATCATGTCAAGTCTAGGTCCAAAAATTAAATAGTGCCATCGATACCAAGGAACGAAAAAAATTAGCGATAACAGTTTTGAAGGAGTTGACGGCCCTATTCTATCCAATTTATCTCCCTAATTTTATTCCTTAATTGTAAGTTAATCTCTGAATTAATAAAGA
>VGGW01000314.1 GCA_016868395.1 Bacteroidota bacterium
AAGAAGCCGGTCAAATTTCCTGGGATGATGCCATGCCTTCTCCAACCATGTTATTACCAACAAGCCAACAAGAGAAAATATTAAGCTACATTGAAAATAAGGTAAAAGAGCAGGAAAATAATTTAACTAAAGCCAAAAATAGGTCCCAAAAAGGCTTTCAAAATTGGATCAGGTCGAGAGCCTACAAAACTTTAGCAAAAGAGTTAATTCCTGTTGTAGGTTTACAGGCACATTATAACTTTTCGGATGCATCACTAAGGAGTAGTTATCCTACAACAAACCAAAAACCATTGAAGAGTTCATCAATCGATAAACCGGTATTTAAAGATCGGGATAATGGTAAAGCCTTAGTATTGAATGGGGATCAATGGTATGATCTGAATCAGGTTGGAGTTTTCCGAAAATCAGAGCCCTTCAGTATCAACATCAGTGTCTACATACCGGAGGATTTTAAAGAAGGTGTCTTGTTTCACAAGTGTGTTTCAGAACGTCTTTATAATTTCCGGGGCTATCATCTCTATTTGAAAGACGACAGATTGACCGTTAACATGTCGCATGCAGCACCTTCAAATGCGATTTCTCGGATAACTCAAAAACCGGTAATTCGAAATCGTTGGGTACAATTAACCATGACTTATGATGGATCATCCAAAGCCAGAGGATTGAAATTATTTGAAAACGGTATAGAACAAAAGCTGTTAACCACTATGGATCAGCTCAGTAAAGATATATTGATGAATTCCAAGCAACAACCCGGTCTGCAAATTGGAGCATGGGATCGCGGACTTGGTTTTAAGGGTGGACAAGTGGATGATATTATAGTATATAATCGTGAATTAACCGATTATGAAATAAAAATTATTGGAAAAAGGGCATCCTGGCAATCCATAACAATTAAGGAACCTTCAGATTTATCAAAAATTGAGTTAAACATATTAAACAAATACTACAGTTCTGTTATCGATCCTTTAGTGAGGGATGAATCTAAAAAACTTCAGGCCATAAGAAATGAATTGGCCGATTCAGTAAACCAGGTCAAGGAATTAATGGTGATGCAAGATTCACCCGAACCTAAAAAGACTTTTGTATTGAATAGAGGGATGTATGACAGTTTTGGGGAGGAGGTCTTTCCTAATACTCCGGAATCGATACTTCCATTTCCTAGAGGCCTTCCAAAAAACAGATATGGTCTGGCGCGTTGGCTAACCGATGACCGACACCCACTGACCGCCAGAGTTGCGGTAAACAAGTATTGGCAAAACTTTTTTGGAACAGGCCTGGTAAAAACTTCAGAGGATTTTGGAAATCAAGGAGAATTACCAAGTCATCCTGAATTGTTAGATTGGCTTGCTGTTACCTTTAAAGAGAGTGGATGGGATACTAAAAAGCTTTGTAAGCTTATTGTGATGTCGGCAAGCTATCGGCAAGATTCAAAGGCTAAATCCGATGCTAAAATAAAAGATCCGGAAAATAGATTTCTATCATATGGACCATCCCGTCGTTTGGAAGCCGAAATGATTCGGGATAATGCATTAATGGCAAGTGGCTTATTAAGTAAAAAAATTGGTGGAAAGAGT
>VGGW01000315.1 GCA_016868395.1 Bacteroidota bacterium
CCCAAAAACTTTCGACGTTTTATTCGCTCTGAACCGCTTCTCTCAGAATAGTTACTTAAAACTGCTTCTGATTTAGTTTCTTCAGTAGGTAAAATTTCCTTATCCCCTTCAGTGAGTATGGTCGCAGACTTTGATGGATATTTATTTTTCACGTTAGAATTTCAAATATTGATAATAAGTTTAAAACTGCTGTTTACACGATCAGACTATATTCCTAATTTTTTACGACCCTCCTCAGATATAAAATTCGAATTCCATTCCGGATACCAGGTTTGATCGACAATAACCTTTCGGACACCGGGTATTTCAGTGAGTGCACCCACAATTGTTTTAGAAACGGTACGATGCACCACGCTTGATCCCCAAATAAAGAAGCTCGCAAGAGGCCTTCCTCTATGTGGCATAGTCATTAACACCTTTACCACCCCATCATCATCCATTGAAAGGTTATAGATATAACCCAGTTCAACAATATTTACATCAGCGATATATAATTGTTGATCTTTGCAATTCCTCAAGGCATCCCATAAAATCTGTTTTGGGATCTGTCCATTCTGTGCTTCACCTTCACGGGCAAGCACCCTTTTGTTTTCTTTTGCCACCACGCCGGTAGGCAATGAAGCCTGAAGGATGCTGAGCGGACTTAATAATTCTTTTCTTAAAGCTTCAATTTTAGTTGGACCCTCTGCTTCAGTAAATCCAATAGTCACATAGGCATTTTTTTGGTGCAAAACCGCTCCTTCAGGAACAAGCTGATTTCTTTCAAGCGGATAGCGTGACCAGGTAGTTCCATGCCAATTGTAGTAGAGAAGCGAGTGTCCGGCATGTAGGAATTTTGGTATTTCTTCCGCATAATGCTCTAAGTAAAGTCCAACAAATGAATCCTTCGAATCTTTGTTATAATAACCAAATGCCTTGACACTATGTTCATTTGCTTTATCAATCTCCCCAAATTTCAACTTTTCATCAGCACCCATCCAGAGACTTCCGGTAAAGGGCTGACCTGTAAATACCCATTCATCATCCCTAAGCGCGGTTGAAATAAATTGTTTCACGGCTTTCATCTTTCCAAACTTATGGAAGAACGGTAAACCGGCGTAGAAACGATATTCTATATCAATATTTAACCGAGATGGATTATAAATAGGATGCAAGGCAGAATGCGGAAATCCCCACCTACGGACAATCGTACAAATCGGCCCTCTGATAATCTCATAATCCGGACATTCTCCCCAATATTGAATTCTAACCTTCATAAAATTATCTTCAGTAACATAATCATGCGCCCAATCAATACAGGTAGTTTCACCATGACCTGGACCCCCTGCATATAATTCAACACCATGTTCCCGTTTAATTAACATCCGTTCTAATTGTCCGGTTTGCTTTGAAATTGAAGCAATAAAATATTGATTTTCTATTTTTAAATGGTAGCCTTCTCCACTTACTTCAAGATCTGTTGTGTATTCAGGTAATTCGGCATCAGGATTGCCAAAAAATACCAGATAATTACGCTTTTCGCCACCTTGATTATCAGCAAGAAACATTACTTTACATAATCTCTCTACGCCTCTT
>VGGW01000316.1 GCA_016868395.1 Bacteroidota bacterium
TGTATTAATACAAAAGACCATCCGCTGATAGTAGAAATCAAAGACTCGATGAAGGCAAATAATAATTACGTATCAGTACTTGCCTATTCTGTTGTAAAAGGAGACCGCCTTGGATTGTCAAATAGTAAGATTCTAAGTCTTGCATATGCATGGGCCGCTTGCAAAAAGATTAGTAATACGGTAGTTAGAAAAGAGGAGGAGTTAAAGTTTTTAGATAAGATTCTTAGCGATGAGGAATTTGATAGACTATTTTCTTACTTACAAAATTGACAGTTTGAAAAAAAGGGGGGCTAGCTAATTTTGTTTACTAATTATTAGAAAACAATAGATTCGACTTTATCATTAATTCTGGATCCCTATTTTAACTCTGTATAAAAAGCGTAAAAAATTGAAAATAATTTTCTTATCTTTTTGCATTCAATTTAATTACTATGGAGTGCTCAAAACTTACAGTGTCAGATATCATGCAGTCTAATATTCTTTATTATGACGAAAAAATAATTGAGGCCTGTAAAGATATATGCTCACATCTGAAAATAGATAATTTGCCTGCTATTGATGGTAAGCACTTTTACAAATTTATTGATCGATCATTTAAAAAATTTCGCATTAGGGGGTTGCATAGGACTTTGATTGACACTCCACTTTTCAGCGAAAATCTTTTTTCAAAATTTTCAAAAAATGAGCATAATGTATTGTTTGTTTTTTTTGGAGATACCCTATCTGGAGTTGTTCATATATCTGACTATAACCGAAATATTGTCTTACAAAAAGTCCAGGATGATCTTTTGATGTTTGAAAGAAATCTCAGACAGCTTATTCTTCTTCATGGATTTAGCAATATTGATATGTTACGATATTTTGAGCATAGGCTTAATGAAAGTCGTAAGAACAAGGATAGAAATTTTTATCACGAAAAAATATCGAGGTACAAGAGGACAGAAGATGAAATTAAGTCGCTTGGGCCTTTTCAGCTTTTTGAGTTTTCTGATTTATTGAGTTTTTGTAACAGCTCTTTCTCGGGCAGAATATTTCCAACTACACAATACGAGTTTAATGGGAGATTTAATCCTGCTATCGATATTTTGAGGTGGTTGAGAAACTTGGCAATGCACGGGAAAAATCCAGTCAGCAAAAATGATGATAAATCAATATTTTCTTTAGAAAGTCTTCACAACTTTAGAAACTCAATTAATGTTTTAAATAGCGAGATGTCGAAAATTAACTTTCTAATTCGTAATAATAAAGATTTCATAACATCTCTTGAATTGGAGAATAGAAGCAAGCTAGATATCATTCATAATCATCATCCAAGAGCCCTTGAGTACTTTTTGGGAATGCGGTAGTTTTATTTCATTCGTAACACTACATAATTCAATCATTTTTGAAATCATATTAAATTATTAGATAAGAACTTTTTTCTTTTCGTAAAAACTATCTTCATTTCTTGCCACATTTGTAATATGATTTCATCAAGTCTTAATCGTAAGTTAAAAAATCTCCAGGGTGAGATACCTGAGACTCAAGCCATTCGACTGCACCGCTCAATAAGCTGGCTTCATG
>VGGW01000317.1 GCA_016868395.1 Bacteroidota bacterium
AGCTTAGTATTCTTATTTATTCATGATATTTTTTAAGCATCCGCACTTGCGGATGCTTTTTTTTGAATTATCATATTAATTTATATATTTGTCATACTAACAATAAGTATGGCAACAGAACTATTTAGCACCTATTCTTATCTGCTTGACCGCACTGCGAGAAAAGTCAAGCAATATGCTCAGAGACGTTTTAATGCTGAAAACTACGATATCACTGTTGATCAATGGCTAATCATTAAAAACCTGAACAACACCAATGATTTAAATCAAAGTCAGCTAGCCGATATCACAGGAAAGGATCACCCAACCTTCACCCGAATTATTGATCTCCTTTGCAAGAAGGGATTAACAGAAAGGAAGATTCAGCCCAATGACCGACGATGCTTCTTGATTCATCTAACCAATTTAGGTAAACAAAGAGTGTTAGAATGGAGTCCGAAAATGGCTGAAATAAGGATGAAAGCCTGGCAAAATCTGACTGAGAAAGATTATAAGAACTTAAAGCGGATTTTAGACACAATTTATATGAATTTGGACGAACATGAAAAATTCATAAATGAACTATAGACAAATATTTAAATAAATAAAAATGATTTCAACAGACATATGCATCATTGGTGCGGGACCCGTAGGCCTTTTTTCTGTATTTGAAGCAGGATTACTTAAAATGAGATGCCATCTGATTGACACACTTCCTCAAATTGGTGGTCAACTATCAGAGATATATCCACAAAAGCCTATTTATGATATTCCCGGATATCCCGAAATAAAGGCACAAGAACTCGTTGAACGGTTGATGGAACAGATTAAGCCATTTGATCCAGGATTTACCTTGGGAGAACGTGTAGAAACACTCGAAAGGCAAGAAGATGGTTCTATTGTTGTTGCAACTAGTGATGGCACACAAGTTCATTGTAAGGTGGTAGTGATTGCCGGTGGTTTAGGTTGTTTTGAGCCCCGAAAACCCGAAATAAAGGGATTAACCGACTTTGAAGGTAAAGGGGTGGAATACATGGTTAAAAAACCTGAAAACTTCAGAAATAAACGCGTTGTTTTGGCAGGAGGAGGTGATTCTGCTCTAGACTGGACTATATTTTTGGCTGATATTGCAGCCAGAGTAACACTAATTCACCGTGGTGACACCTTTAGGGGTGCTCCTGATTCGGCGGAGAAAGTACATGAACTGGCAAGTAATGGTAAAATTGATCTAATCTTACAGTCGAATTTGTTAAGTGTGAGTGGCAATGGTAGACTGAACGAAATAGCCTATGTTGGACGCGACCAGCTTACCAAAACTGTTGAAACAGATTATTTAATTCCATTATTTGGTTTAAGTCCGAAACTTGGACCAATAGCAGATTGGGGATTAAATATAGATAAATCAGCCATATTGGTTAATACATTTGACTATTCAACCAATGTGGAGCGAATTTATGCTATCGGAGATATTAATACCTATCCAGGGAAATTAAAGCTGATACTTTGTGGTTTCCATGAGGCCGCATTAATGGTACAAAGTGCTTTTAAATATGTATATCCCGACCAGAAATTAAGTTTTAA
>VGGW01000318.1 GCA_016868395.1 Bacteroidota bacterium
TACATTTAAGATAGTCTTTACTCTTTCCTCATCGGTTTTAATCAGCTTCCATGGCTCGGCATCAGCCAGATACTTGTTCCCCAAACGAGCCAAATTCATCAATTCGCCTAATGCCTCCCTGAAACGGTATTGCTCAATGGATGATCCAATTCTAAGCGGATACTCCTTTAATTCCTGCAAAACTTCAAGATCAGATGAATTCAGAGCAGAGCCCATCAGTACCTTACCTTCAAAATATTTATGCGAGAGAACCAAAACACGGTTCACAAAATTTCCAAAAATCGCAAGTAGTTCATTATTATTGCGGGCCTGAAAATCCTTCCAGGTAAAGTCATTATCTTTGGTCTCGGGTGCCGTGGCAGTCAGCACATAGCGCAAGACGTCTTGCTTGTTAGAAAAATCCTGTAAATATTCGTGCAACCACACTGCCCAGTTTCTGGAAGTGGAAATCTTATCCCCCTCAAGATTTAAAAACTCATTGGCAGGCACCTGATCGGCCAGATGAAATTTTCCATGGGCCATGAGTACGGCAGGGAAAATGACACAATGGAAAACGATATTATCTTTCCCAATAAAATGAACCAATTTGGTGTCTTCCGAGTACCAGTATTTCTCCCAGCTATCCTGAGGCCTCAAGGAATCATTTAAATAATACTGAGCTTTTTTCTCTTCCGTTAATTGAGTATTACACAAATCCTTACTTGCCGAAATGTATCCTATAGGTGCCTCAAACCATACATATAATACTTTTCCATCCGTCCCTTGAATTGGAACCTGAACTCCCCAGTCGAGGTCGCGGGTCATTGCCCTGGGATGGAGCCCGCCACTAAGCCATGATTTGCATTGCCCGTATACATTCGGACGCCATTCTTTATGTGACTCGATGTAGGCTTCTATCTGAGGCTGCATTTCATCCAAAGGAAGAAACCAGTTTGTAGTCTTTTTTAAAACCGGCTGAGCCCCTGAAAGGGTAGATCGCGGGTTAATCAGTTCTGTCGGGCTAAGCGAAGTACCGCACTTCTCACATTGATCTCCATACGCTTCCTCATTCCCACAATTCGGACAGGTTCCAATGATGTATCGATCGGCCAAAAACTGAGCGGCTTTTTCATCGTAATATTGCTCGGTTTCTTCTTCCTTAAAAACACCCTGATCGTAGAGGTTCTTAAAAATAGTGGAAGCCGTTTCATGATGTGTTTGGGAGGATGTACGGTGATAAATGTTAAAGGATATTCCAAAATCGCGAAACGAATCCCCGATAATCTTATGATATTTATCAACAACCTGCTGAGGTTCAATGCCTTCTTTACGTGCCTTTAAGGTTATTGGAACGCCATGCTCATCAGACCCGCAAACGAATATGACGTCCTTTCTCTTTGATCTGAGATATCGGACATAAATATCTGCCGGAATATATACCCCTGCCAAATGACCAATATGTACAGGACCATTGGTATATGGAAGCGCTGCAGTAACCGTGTATCTATTGAATTTATAAATTCCCAAAATCAGAGTATTTAAATATTTTTTTCGCAAAGATAAAG
>VGGW01000319.1 GCA_016868395.1 Bacteroidota bacterium
AATTTTGAGGTGTAAGTGTCGTGTGCGAGCAATACGATCATTTTAATAAGAAACTGACATTAAAATTCCTCATGGTTACATACTCAATCATCACATTATAGCTGCATCTTTCGTCAGTAAGGGGAGCTTAAAACCTTGCAGAAATGCAGGGTTTTTTTGTTTTTACCCCAAACTAGCGCAACCAATACACCGTTTTGTTCACCCTATTAGCACGCATTTTTACGATTTGCGTTGCAATAGCGTGAACATTTTAGCACCATGCAAAGGCCATAAATCATCTAGTTTATGGCAACCATCCAACTCAATCTAAAGTCAAGAAAAAAGCAAGACAATACCTATCCTATCGTCATCAGGATTAGGCATGATCGAGCCCATTTTGACATACCTACAAGAGAAAGCGTTCTCAAAAATAAGTTTGATCGAAACAAGGCTATTGTTATTGGAAATCCTTCCTTACATCTACACTTGGAGGAGCTCAAAGAGAAATACGCCAAGCGTCTGAGAGCCTTTACCAGTGCAAACCTCAATCGAACTTATTCCTTAGAGGACATCAAAGCCTTTGTTCTTCAGAAGTCAGCTGATGAGATGACTGTACTCGAGTTTTGGCAGGACAATATTGACCAATTGATTCAATCTGGTCGTGGTGGTTCAGCAAGAACGTACAAGTCCACACTGTCTGTTTTGTCTAAGATCATTCCCTTGAATTGCTCATTCAAAGCACTAGGAGTGAAGGATCTTCAGAAGATAGAAAAGCAGCTCAGAATGCGAGGGAATAACTACAATTCCATTGCTGTCTACATGAGAACCTTTCGAGCCATCTGCAATAGAGCGATCCAATACAACCTGGTGGACTACGAATGGTATCCTTTCAGACATTACAAAATCAGGAAGGAAAAGACTGTTCCTAGAGTACTTTCCTTAGAAGAAATCCAACGATTTTTTCAAGCGAATTACTCACAGGAAAGTCCCTTGTTCAAGGTGTGGAATGTGGGTAAGCTTCTCTTTCTTTTGAGGGGAATCAACCTTTCCTCTTTTGGCGAAACACTGATTGTTAAAGCCTTAGTAAATTCATCGAGTTTTTTTGAAGTTTCAAAAGTGATATTTTGTCCAAATACGCTTGTTGTAAAAAGAATAAATAAAATTAAAATTGGTATTTTTTTCATATTTAAATGCATTTTAAAAATAACTTTTATGGCCGATTTTTCGTATTTTAGGTAAAATTTACGAGAAAAATGGCACAATTTCAAAAAGGAAATCCAGGAAGACCAAAAGGAGCAAAAAACAAATCTCCTCAATTAATGAGGGATCGAATTCAAGCTCTTTTTGATAATAATTTTGAATTGATTCAGGAGGATTTAGAATCATTAAATCCTAAGGATAGACTTAAATTCCTTACGGATTTGATTCCGTATCTATTGCCTAAACTTCAGACCACCACATTTAGTCAAAAGATTGATTTTCAAGAATTGAATGAAGATGATCTAGATATCCTTATTGAGAGGATTATGAACGAATAAAACC
>VGGW01000320.1 GCA_016868395.1 Bacteroidota bacterium
CAGTGCAGAGATAAGGTATGTACCATCATGAATAAGATTCCTGTATTGGTGACTTCTTTTATAAGACCTAACTTTCTGCAAAATGTCATTGAGATTATTGAAAAAAGAAATGACATAGATTTATTTTTTGCAACAGATGGGCCAAGAAATTCCTACGACAAGGTAAAGATAAGTGAATGCTTAACTATACTCAAGCAAAGTAAATTTAAATTCAGTTATAAGAATACTTTAATTCATGACCATAACTACGGTACTAAGCTAGGATTAATAAAAAATATTGATTGGTTTTTTAGTAAAAACAAATTTGGAATTGTTCTGGAGGATGATTGCCAACCCAATAATCAATTTTTTGATGTGCTTAATGAAGGGCTACAGAAACATATTAACTCTTCAAAGTACATGATGATCTCGGGTACTGATTTCCTGCCAAGTAGCATTAATAAGAGCCATTCCTTTTTTCGTGAATCCAATTTTCCAATGGTGTGGGGTTGGGGCTCATGGGCAGATAAATGGAACCTGTATCAACTAGACATTCCGGACATCAAGGAAATTGTTAGAAAGATAGCTAATAAAATTTTTGGTCCAAAATTTTCGAGAGATAAACTCTTCTTTATCGATACTTTCCGAATGAGATTTACTGAGGTAGTACGTGGAAAAATTAGTACCTGGGATTATTCATTAATGGCATCTGCTTGGAGAAATGATCTAGTATGTTTGCAGACAAATTACAATATGATTATCAATATGGGTTTTGGAATTGACGCAGCGCATACTTCTGGAGAAAAGCCAGACTGGGTGCCTACTCATTATAGAAATCAACCAACTCAAGTACGGATTAATTCTGTTGACTCGGACGTTTTAGCTTATGAAAAATGGGTTGCAAAAAACGTATATAACTGCAAACTAGATGAATTTCTTAAAACACAAGTAAAAAGAAGCGTAAATCTATGAATCTCAAGGAATTGTTACTTAGGTTGGGAAAAGCTTCTAGTAGAAAAAGTGATGCCCTGGCGTCTGTAAAGTCACGTTTAATTCTAAATTTGCTAGGTATAAAATTAAATAAACAAACGGAGTTACAATACATCGAACTAGGATTTTACGCGTCTCAAATTATTTCTAAAAAAATTGTTTATAAAAACCAGTATAAGAAATTTTCTAAATTTGGAAATACGCTAGAACATAACTTCGATACAAAGTACCAAATAGAGATTAGTAATGTTGTAGTAAACAATGAAAATGGTTTAGTTTACGTTACCGACATGAATGGTGAGTTTCTTGTTTTAGCGGAAAGTTCAGATTGGCCAATTCACCACGTTCTATTAAATTCGGAAAGGCCGCCACGAAGAATTTTGCCTGAAGTTAAAAGTGCGACATTGGGGCTTCCAAATTCAAGCTTTGCACATTTGATTGGAGAGGATCTTCCTGCACTTCTTTCTGTAAAATGCAAGTTGCCTTTTTTATCTTACAAAAATTCCTCACGAATTAATATGCAAATATACGATTAT